>JACIYF010000001.1 GCA_014360065.1 Clostridia bacterium
TGCTTCCTCAAGCGCCTTTCTGATCTGCCTGATCTTCCTCGCCACCTCTCCCGAATCCCCGAAGCGCCTTACCGCCTCCGGGTGGGGCAAAACAAAATCCGCCCGGTCTCCCAGAGCGGATTTGACGGTCTGGCCCAACGCCACTATGATTTGCGGGCTGGCTTTATTCAGCTCTTCTTCCAGCCAACTGCGCCATTCCTCGATTTCCCCTGCAGTCGGTTCGCGCACGCGACCTTGGTCATCGGTAAGATACACCGGCACGGCGTTGGTCAAGAAAACCTCCCGGCGGTCTAGCCCAAGAGGCTTAAGATAAAGCTCGTTCAAAGTCTCACCGGAGGGGCCTACGAACGGTTTGCCACGGGCCGCCTCGACCGGGCCGGGGGAAGCGCCAACAAAAGCAATCTTGGCTCCTTTCGGCCCGGCGCTCGGGATGATTTCCTGCGCCGCCTTCTGAAGCACCTGGCCGCGCTTGGCTACGTCAATGGCTTGGGCGGCAGTATACGGCTCCTTGCGGGTGGCATCTACATCCACCACGCGGGCACCGAGCCAGGCAAGCTCTTTCTTATCCTCATCTGGGATAAGCTCCAGGACCTCGCATGTGATGATGTCACCAATCTTGGCCCTGATGTTCGTGGAGAAGGTCTTGCCTAGGTCAATATACTCATTACCATCTACCTTGCGGGTATTGCGCCACTCCATGCCTACGCTCGGCAGGAGGCCGCCCCAGTAGTTGTAATCACCTGCCTTGGTACGCTGGACGTCAAGGACGATAACCTTAAGCTCAATCACGCGCTTAAGTTTGAACCATTCGTCAGTTGCCCCACCAGTCTCATATGTCCCCGCAACGGACTTCGCCACGAGGCCCTCCGAACGGTCCTGGGCGAACGCCCACCGGGCCGCAACCTTCGCCTGCTGGGCCGACTTGCACCACCGTAGCGGAGAGAGAACCAAGGGTATCTGGAGTTTGATCGATTCCAGTACCTCACGCCGCTCGCGGAACGCCTTGCCGCCCAAGTCCTCGCCCCAGTAGAGCACGTCAAACACGGTCAGGACGGGCTCCTCTCCCTCGGCGAACTCGGGTTTCTCCGCATTGAACTTCATCAGGTCGGGCCGGGCCACCCGCTTCCCGTCTCGAAGCATCCCGAGATCGCAGTCGAGGATGAAATCCTTGTCCAGTTTCTCCAGGGTTGCCTTGACGGCCGGGAACTTGTGGAGTTGGTCCTTGCCATATTGGCCCTCAAACCACAGCCGCAATTGGTTGCCTTTACGCTCAGCTATGCAGCGGAACCCGTTGTGCTTCGGTTCTATGGCAATGGGCCACCGATTCTTAGCCCATTCCAACAGCTCGTCTATCGTATAGGCCTCCGTATATCCCGCCATGCTTGGCTTTGGTGGCGTGAACTTCTCGAACGGCACCAGTACCGCTTTGCTCACCGTTTCCGGTTTGCGAAGGACACCGCGCACATAAACCAAATCTCCATTCTCGACCTCTTCCAACTTCTCAATCTCAAACTTGGGCCTGCCTTCTAGCAAATCATCCTGAGTCCAAAAAACGAAGCTGGATTTATTCCAGAAGCTTTTATGACCTGGGTGGTTGAAAGCTCCCTCGCCTTTTGTGCTCGGCACTTCGAAGACAAGCCTGCCGCCGGGCTTGAGCACCCGGTGGATTTCGGCCATTATCTTCTCCTTGTCGGCCAAGTGCTCCAGAACATGGTTCGCCCGGATCTCATCAGCGCTGTTATCAGGATATGGGATACCTTGCTCCAAGTCGTAGACAACATCCACCTGCGGGCCAGGCTCTTTATCGATGCCCACATATCCCTCTGGCTTGGCATCGCCGCAGCCGAGATCGAGCCGAAAAGCACGCAAAGCATCCGCCTTTTCCACATCTTTGAGCTGCCTTCCCGCACAAGGGACCCGCAATCCCGCCTTCCTCGCCTCCTCTTCGCTCCAGAGCACCTCCTGCCCCCGCTCCAGCCCCGCAAGCACATGATAAATCTCCCCGCCATGATCCAGGTGCTCGATGCGGTACTTGTTCCCCAGATGGTCCACCAGCACGCAGTGATGGGCCTCATCATCCGGTTCATGCATGTGGTGCAGTAGGTACTCCCAATCTTCCAGGGGATCGCCCGCTCCCTTCACCACCTGCCGCTTCAGCCCCTCGCGCCTCAGCACCAACGAATAGCAGGGTATGTAATCGGCATGGCTGCCCTGGGGCGAATCGATGAAATGCAGCCCGCCTTTCTTCTCCGGGTCCAGCACCTTCCGCACCGGGAGCCACACATTATCTGCCTGAATCAGGAAGTTCTCGCCGGACTCGTCCCTGTGCGCCCGGAATAGCACATCTATATCTCCGGGATTCTCCTTGCCGGTGGCTGCGGAGCCTACCACGCAGACGAAGTTCGGAACCACAACCACTTCTTGCGGGAGCTGGGCTAGCTTCGCCTCTAGGCTCTGAGCCTTCTTCACATCACGCAACTTCTTCGCTTCCTGCACCAGCTCGCTGCTTTCGTCGTAGTCAAAGCCACGGCGGTCGAACTCCTCCATAACCCACACGGCGGCGTTAACCACGGGTTCCACAGCGTCCCCGCGCTTCTTGGCGTTGGAGTACCACTGGTGCAGCCTGAGCCACGCCTGCCTTACCTCTTCATCCGGAGCTTCTTTCAGCTTATCCGGCCTCATCTCGGACAGAGCCATTTTCTCCAAGAATGACGGCTCCTCCGGCTCGCGCCAGCGGGCCTTGCCGCCGGCGACGGGCATAGTAGCACGGTGGAGGTCGCGCATCAGCCAATCAGGGAGATATTGCTTTGCTTTTTCGAGAAGGGTTTCGAGATACTCTTTGCTGGGCATTACAGTCTTCCCACCTCTACCAATCCATACGCGCACCTACAGCGAACATGAATTGGGGGATACATCTTCGGTCCGTAAGGTGTATCAAACGGTGCGTCAATTGGCTTCCGCTGACCATCAATCGACAAGCATTTAGGGCATAATCTGTCGTCTGGAGTTGTGATATACTCCTTCATAAAATTAGCTGGTAGCAAACCTTTGTCTTTCGCATCTAACCAGGCCAAGTGCTGGCCAGCATTGCTTGCGGTCAATGTTTCTGTACGAGCTATGGTCTCCGCCCTATCACGCAGCATCCTCTTTGCATAAGCCTCTGCCCGCCTATCGGCCTCGGTTCTGCTTACACCCGCCTCCAGCTGCCTGCGCCGGAAGTTCTCCACCGCTCGGCTTTGTTTTTCCGTCAACCCGATGTGCTGGATAATCTTTCTCGCCTGCTGATACGGATGCCCGCCCTCTTCAAACGCCTGCCGGATTATCGCCCGGATCGCCTGGCGGCTTTCCTCCGCAACCTGTGTGATTAACTCGCCCGTATGCCGGTTTATAAACTCGACCGCCCGGGGGTTGAGCAGGTCGAATCGCAGTTCCATTTCCAGCTTCTTACTCAACTCCCGGGCGGTGGCTTTTCCCGCTTCGTCCACGATTTCCCGGAAGACTTCTCTTACGGTCATAAGCCCTGCCCCGAATGCGCCCCAGTCGATCATGCTTTCCACCGAAGCCAGGTCGCCATTCTGCAGGGCTTCGGCCATCCTTGCCACCACTACTTTCTCCTGGGTAGCGGCTACGGCAAGCAGAAATGCTTTTTTGACCTGGTCTAATCTGCTGTCGGCTATCCGGTGCAGCAGCTTCCATTCGGGATCTTCGGGCTTCACGGCCTTGAGAATTGGCCGTTTCCGGTTGGGCGGTCTTGACCTGAACATCTACTCCTCCTCCACGCTCCCGCTCGGCAGGTTGGCCGCTTCGAGCAGGTATTTCTCAAGCTCTTTATTCGGGAATAAAGTTGCGCCCGCTCCAGCTAACTTCGATATGAAGTTGCCCAATTCCTCCAGGTCCACCGATTCCACGTCTCCGTGCCTGATCTCCGGGTAATTTTCGACCTTAAAATCATTCAGCTTAAAGAGTCGCGGTATAGCATGGGTATTAAGAACGTCCTCGATCTCGTCCAGAAAGGCTCCTAACGCCACGGCAAACAACTCGGTCTTGGAGCTTGCCAGCGCAAAGCTCCCTACCTTCTGAGTTCCCAGCATGATGAAGTCAGCCAGCACCGTCTGCGCAATCTGCGTATTGTACCGCTGGATGATGGCGCTGGTATCGAACTGTCGCCGACTACCCGTGGATAGCAAGGTAAAGTCGTAAAGCTTGTTGCCCTTTTCATCGTAGGCAAGAGGCATTACTATGCCTTCCTGCTGGTCGCGCCGGACCTTGGTTACCAAGTCTTTAAAAGCCTGGAGCGCCTGTCTCTCCTGGTCCGTGCCGGGTGAGGCTACGTTGGGGGGCACCCACACCACGGGTAAACCCGCCAGGTCGCGCTCGATGCCCATGCCTTCGATAATCTCGACGTTTTTCTTGAAGAACCAGGGCTTGTAGCAGTTCCTCAGCAAACTCCGCCCTTGCGGTGAGTTCTTGACCGACTCCGTTCGAAAGAGGAGTAGCTTTTCGATCGGAATTTCCTGTTGCCTATAGTCAGGTGGTGCTACCTGCCTGATGCCCTGGATTCCGCCTTCCTCATCGAACACCCATTCCCGTATCGTGTCCTGGCTGCGGATCGAAAACTTCCGCCAGCCGATTCTGCCATCATTGTACTTGCTGCGCTTCTTCGGGTCCTGACTATCACCCATACGGCGCTTGTACACGATCTCGAAAACCGAAAACCCATATATCAGCATGGATAGCACTTCGCCGATGAAGTCCTGCCATGAATGGCTGGTGTCGTAGATGCATTCTTCCAGGAACCTGGCCGCCTCCCTATCGGCATTGCCGGTCCCGGCCGCCTCTACCCTCCAGGTAACCTGCCGGCAGAGCATCTTTATCGCGAAGAGGATGGCACCGATTACCGGGTCGTTGTCCGACATCTCCCGGTAGACTTTTATAGCCTTAATCCCCTGGAGATCCGGCAGCCACTCCTCGTAGATATTGCCGCCCCAGCGAGATAGGCCGGTGCTGCCTAGCTCAAGAAAAACGTTTGTCTCCGCCAAACTTATCGCCTCCAGCGGCTTATGCCGTCAATACCGATTGGGGTAAGGACTGCAGCTAGAGATCGAGAATTAAACCGATTCAGCGCCTGCGTCATAGCATCAACCTGGTCATCGTTTGCCCCGTTAGGGAACGCCGCGCACTCTTCGACGAAGTCGTGCACCCATGGCGCAATACTCGGATCGGGTAAATACACATTACCGGCCTCGATATCGGGCGAGACGGCCGCTGCTCGGGCCTCCTTGCTGCCCTGCGGCTCGACCGCGATAAGGCCTGGTATCTCCCGCTTTAGTGTGGCAATTACTGCAGGGCCGTTAGCCTTGTCTTCTACCAGCTTTGCGCGTGCCTGCGGCCACCTAGCCGATAGCTGCCTAACTGCCTGTAGCGTGGCCGGGAAGTCCATCCGGTCGCGCACCTGGTCCAGCAGGTACTTATCGGCTCTTTTCCGGCCCCAGACCTGGCCCACTACATAGCTCCCGCTTGTGGTCTCTTTGAAGCTCATGTCCCAGGACTGGATAACCTCATCAAACCGTTCCGGCAGTTGGCGGTAGTACCGCCACCAGGAACGCTTCAGAATACCGCCCTCCATTGGCGAAGGCCGCTGCTGGTATAGGGCGTTCCACCAGTAAGAGCCTAGGCGAATCTTAGTTGCCTCCAGCGTTTCCTTCGTAAACAGTTCTGGGCAAAGCGGCTCCCCCGGCTGTCGGCCAAGCATGTCGTTTTCTTCAGCCAAAGCAGGTAGGTTTACTACTTCCCACCTGTCCCCGCCCTCTTCTTGGGCTCTTAATAGACGCCCCGCTAGGTCATCTTCATGCCACCGGGTCATGACCAGGATAATTGCTCCTTCTTCCTGGATGCGGGTCGAAAACGTTGCCCGATACCAATCCCAGGTCGCATCGCGGTAGGTCTGACTCATGGCTTCCTGATCGTTCTTAACCGGGTCGTCTATAATTGCCACGTTGGCGCCCTTACCCGTGATAGGCCCTCGCACGCCCGCCGTGACCATCCCGCCTTCGTGCTCGGCTATGTCCCACCTAGCTGCAGCTGCCGAGTCGTCCGAGACTTTAACGCCAAATAAAGAAGGCCCGAATTCTTCAAGAAGGTTCCGGGCCTTTCTTCCCCAGGTAGCTGCAAAATCGGCTTCGTAGCTGGCCAGGATTATACGCTTGTCTGGAAATGTCCCTAGGTACCAGGCCGGGAAGTACCGGCTGGTCAGCTCACTCTTGCCGTGTCTTGGCGGCATGAACACCATAAGGCGTCTAATGCGGCCAGCCGCCACATCTACCAGTTTACGGTTTAGTAAAAGCAAGTGCTCAAACGGTGTCCACCGACCCTCGCTCACCGTGTAGGCGAAGTGCGCCGGTGTCACGGCCCGCAGCGCGGCGTAGGAGCGTTTCGGCAAGGTCGAGGGCTTCCGGATCGGCAATGATGCGCTGGGTGATGTCGTACTCATACCTGCTCGTCACCTCCGGCCTCGCTGTGGGCTTGCCGGAAAGAAGCTGCGCGTCCAAAATGCCGTAGTGCATAGCACCCACAACCGCCCGGAGCCAGGCAGCACTGTCACGGTCTTTGGCCTTTGGGCTGGCCATGAATTGGCGAGTCTCCCTAACCCCATTCTCGGCTAAAGCGTAGAGCTCATCGGCTAAGGCCTTAAGACGGTCAACGATATAATCTTTGACTTCGGCTACCGCAGCCTGAGTAGCCTGTTCGGCCAAAGCCTCCAGCTTTTTGGGCGTTCTGTTCCGTTCTGGCTGTTCCGTTCCACTAGCCTTGTTCCGTTCCGATAGCCAGCGCCCGATAGTAGCCAAAGGGATACCTGTAGCTTTGACAGCCTCACGAACAGAAGTTTGTTGAGCCAAGGCAACAGCTCTCAGTTTTTCCTCCTCTGACCATTTACTCCTAGCCACAGGTATCACCCCCAAACGAAAAAGCCGCCCCCCTCCCGGACGGCTCCCTGGTAGCATTATATATCAGCTATCTTCTTATGTTGTCGCAAAAAAGTCGCAGTTTCTTTGAACTGTGCATCAGACCAAGGCTTCTCTTTTGGAACAAATTCTTTCAACCGAATACTTGATAATTACAGATGGGGAAACATCTGTTTCGCCTTTTTTTAAATCCTTTTGCCATTGACTTTTAAACCTGTCCCAAGCATGCACAGCATTTTTAGCTTTTACTACAACTTTACCTGCCCAAACATTCTTACCTTCTTTACAGAGATACTCAATCAAATAAAAATCCATTTTACAATCTCTCCTTTCAAATTCACATTCTAAACATACTGTTCAATACCACCCCAGCCGCTCCGCTATACCATACACAAACCCGCTCCGGTAGCGGTGGAAGGTTGCCCGATCCATTGCCGCTATCCCTGCCATCTGGTCGGCGGTCAAGTCGAAGCGGTTTCGGCCCTCCATCTGCACCTTAATCTCCGGTGGTGGCTCCCAATCTATTGCAAGCCCATACTTTATCCAAATTACTTTACGGCCTTCCTCTCTTGCCCTGGCATAGGTATCAGCTATAGCCCTTGTAATTCTTTCCATCTCACGCAAAAGTAGACTATCCGCCAATCTCGTACCTCGACGCTCCACCTTGCTTTCCGGGTACAAATCCTGCCCCACGGCAACCGCAACCGGAGACTCGCCGCTTAAGATAATCTCCCGCCGCAGTTCCTCTATCTGCCGCAAGGTGTCATAGTAGGCATATATTTCCGCCTCGATATGCCTGTAAGTTGCTCGTTTAAGCTTCATTTTGCCACCCCCACCGGCTGTGTTATAATCTAGGTGTCAAAGCCCTTTTAACCCCGGCAGGGGTTGTTTTTTATGTAGCTGCCTCACCAGCCAGAAGTCCCCCGGTACCAGGCTTAGGTCTCTCGCGCATAAGTTGCTCCCACTGCCTAAAACTTAGGCTAAGCGTAAGCACAGGCTGTGGCCCCAGGCTGGAGCGCAAGCCAGCCCAGGACCATAAGAACGCCGCAACGCTTGGTTGGAAGTATTCAATATACTCACCGACAGAAATCAGGCCGAACATTCTTCCCGTTTCCTCTCCACCGTTACCACGCTCCAGTACCCATCGAGCTCCGGCACACAGACTGCCACCAATCCATCGCCCAGTGACACCTCAATTGCCATATCGCGAACCTCGGCGCCGCTCGGCAGCATCCCTAGAAGGTGCCGCCTCACCCGGGCCGCGGTAAGCTCGCCAGCGCCGCCGCGCTCCCTCCAGCGCTGGCGCGCATGGCTAGTAATCATCACCGTCGTAGAACGCCTGCGCCTCGGCATATCGCTCATCCTCCGCCTCCGCCGGTAACCATGGAATTGCTTCTGGGAGTTCGCTCAAGACTATTTCTGCCCGCTCATCTTTACGGTTGGCCGCCGGGTATATACCGGTCCCGCCGCCGTAAGCCACAATCTGCCTGTCATTTGGGATAACCCCAGCGTACTGTAGGCCATCCTCCACAGCTTTGAGGTAATTACTGAGGTCCCCGCGGCGCTGTCCGCAAAGGTAAAACCTTGCGGTTAGACACACCGGCCCGCTCAGCACCGGAACCCCCGCCGCCTTAGCGGCCCAGGCTACGGCTTCCTGGTAGGCCAGGCTCCTTCTGGCGCGGCTTGTCCACTTCCCCCGCTGAGTCATTCTTGCCGCCGGGACAGGGCGGCCGGGAACCACAAAGCTAACCATCTCGGTGCGCTCCTTTCTGACGGAGCCGTCCAACCCAGGCCTGAAGGTGCTCATCCCAGGTCGCCTCGTACCGGACAGCCAGGGTAAGCCCCCGGCGCTCAAGGGCGTGCACCAGCGCCGCGCAGGCGAAAACCTTGGCCATCTTGCTGTCCTGCCCCTGTTTCACCGGAGCCGGGCGGCAGGGTATGCCGTCATCCTCACGCCTGAGAGTAAGGATGGAGCCATCAGGGCTGAGGTAGCACGCAATCCTGTCCCCGGGTTTAAAGCTCGCACCAACCAGCCCGCCCATGTATACCTGATGTCGCTTGGTAACCGAGATAAACGCATCTTTGAGCCGTACTCCGCTGTGACCGCTCGCAAACCGCTCGCACAATGATAGGTCAATGGTAGTGTGCACCTCCCCCGCCGGCTCAGGCCGGATTCTTTCCTCCTTCTTTGCCGGCCCAGGCTCGCGCAGGGTAATGATGTCGCTGGACCTACTTCCGCCAATCACTTCGGCTAGTCTTGCCATCGTATCTACCTCCCTTCATCTCAGCCTCACGGGCAGCACCAGATACAGGCATGCAACTTCTTTTTCTTGTCGAGGTCTGATAATTGCCGGGCCTGTTGGGCCGTTAAATTCAATGACTACTTCTTCTGCGCCAACTGCCTGTAGCCCGTCCAGCAGGTAACGAGCGTTAAAGGCGATTTCCAGCTCCTCGCCTTCAATCTTGGCTGGAAGCTCTTCGTGCATTTCGCCTCTCTCCTGCCAGGCACTTTCGACAGACACGGATTGGCCGGACAGCTTCAGCCGCAGCACAGGCGTCTTGGTTTTGTCGTCCGGCCTGCCTATTACTAGAGCTCGCTGGACGCTGGCAGCAAGCTCACCAGCGTCGATCTCTATCCTGGTCTGCCACTTTTTCGGAATAACCTGCTGGTAAGCAGGAAATCTTCCCTCCAGCAGCCGCAATTCAGTCTCAAAATCTTTTGTTGATAGGGTACATGCGTTCTCAGCTATCCCGAAAAGAAATTGTTCCCTGCTTAAAAGCCGGATCATGTCCAGCAGGTTTTTACCGGGAACCAAAATGCTCCAGGGTTCAAGCGGGGTGTCCAAGACTTTGCCCCAGGCATAGGCCAGCCGATGGGTATCGGTAGAAACCACATGCAGAGTACCTTCTGCGTCCGCCTCAATAAAGATTCCGTTAAATACCCTACCGGTATCGTCTCTGGCTACAGCTGCGCCGCCCTTCTGCACTGCCGACCTAAAGAAATCGACAGGCAGTGAAAAGCCGTTGCTTGTTACTGCTGGGAATCCCGGAAAGTCTTCCACGGGGTAACCATTGATTTTCCAGCGCGAGTCTCCCCGGCTCAGAAGCACCGACCGAGGAGCATCGGGGTCGCTCTGTATAAAGAGCGGCCCGGGAGGCAGAAAACGTGCCAGATCGGCCAGATCTCGGGCGGGAAGAGCTATCTCCCCCTCTTCCTCCACCTCGGCAGTAATGCTAAGCCGGACGGAAAGCTCCAAATTGGTCGTGGTTAAAGCAAGCGTACTTTCCCAGGCCCTAAGCAACACTGCTCCCAGGATTGGTAAAGTGCTGGTGGGAGAAGAAGCCTTCAGGGTTATCTGCAATGCCTTATGGAGATCTTCCTGGTTAACACGAAGCCGCATTGTCTCCAGTCACTCCCCTTGCTCTCAATTCCAACTTCCTTATCCGCTTCACACTCTCGGCCATGTACTCTCTCCTTCTCTGCTCAATGGCCTCATGGCATTCCTTACAAACTCTCCGTCCGGGCATGGCCTGTCCGCCGCAGATGGTGCAGTCAGGCATACTCATTCCTCATGCCATCGTGCATTTTCTTGATCCATAACTCCTCAACCGGACACGGCACGCAATCAGGAAACTCCCGGCACACTAGGTCTTTCAACAGCACGTGCGCCGCATCTACATGCTCTCTAACTCGTTCCAACGCGACTTTTACCGGAATGGACATGACTCCTCGCCTTCTTTCTTCTCTGCCTCCAGCTGGCCCATTATCTTGCTAAAAAGGTGCTTAGCCAGCCACAGGCAGTAACAGCCGGTCACGTTTTCGCTGTTCCTGGACTGCCAGATAGCACAGTTGTCGCAGTGACCGTCAAACCGGTTGCATACATTGGTGTTCAATAGCTCCAGCGCATCATCGACCAGCCCCTTAACCCGCCTGATAACGTCCATTTCGGGTGTAATAACCACGGGGATCACCTCCCTCCATGCTTGCTCATGTACCTGCCCACCGGCACCAGCTCGCCCTTCTCCCGCCAGATGATCGTCCGCATGAGCAGGTCGTGCTCTTCCAGCGCCTTCTCCCAGCACTCGCGGCAACGGCCCGTTATGCCTATGTCCTTTGCCGCGAAAACATTTCCGCAACTTACACAGCGGAGCGGCCCTTCTATCATTGACATGGTTACTCGCCTCCTTTGACTTCAGGGCGGGCCGGATTCGAACCGGCTGTGGCGGTCACCCCGATATTTACCTCGGGGTCAGGGTGTCGCCGCCCCGACGGCAGTTTTCGCTGTTTTACGGAGGTGGCAGACGCGGTATCCTAGCGGTGTGCACCCCTGCCTATTCGTTCACCTGCTGCCATTTGCCATACCAGCCCCCCGGCGTGTTCCCACCACGCCGCCGCCCTGAAAACTTTACTCCAGCGGGCACAGACACATTTTTTCCTCGATCATGCGCTCGATGGCGTCTATGATGTTTTCCACCTGCTGACGCTCGCCGTCATGCCACGCCCGCTTCAGCCCAGCTTCCTTCCACAGCGTCTTGATGTAGTAGACTAACAGGTGCTTGGCCTCCTCTCTGGCCAGCTCGTAGCGTTCAGACATTTTGCTCATTTCCCCCTCGCAAATGACTCAATTCATAGAACGTTACCTGTACGTCTGCAACCATAATCGCCCTACCTATAACCTCCACCACCCACGGTACTACGGCATCACCCAAAGCCATCAGCCGTTGCCTCCTGTACGGGCCGCCCGACGCGAGCCTCGGCGGTTCCCAGCCGTACTGCTCGCACCCGAGGGGAGCGGGCCATCTATGGCCGTCCAGCCAGGGGGAAAGCCTTGTAAAATCTCTACCCACTCTGGATTGAGCGTACCCGTAGAGTGTTCCTTTGATCGGTGGCAGACCACTTCCGGTAAGTCCAGCGACAGGTTGGTTCTTTTCCTCTTCTCCAGCCTGGCGGTTATCTTCTCCGGATCCGTCCCGCCGCTCCGGTAGTCCCTCGCCTTGGGAGTGGGCCACATCTTTACCACCGTCTGTAAGTCCGGCCCGCCCGCCCCGTGCAGCCCCGGCCCGTTGGCGTTCTGAGCCTTGGGAGTGGGCCACATTTTGCCAGGATTGTGCCTCACCTGATCCGTCAGCGTTACCGCACTCTTGCCCGTCTTCAGGCACTCTTCGTAGAACTCCCTGCTCTTCGGCCCCTGGTTGGCGTTCCACGCCTGGGGAGTACGCCACAATCCATACCCTTGGCCGGACGTGCGGGGCACCGACGGCACAAGCCGGAATAACAAACGTCCCTGTTTCGTAACCTTCGTTTTCCAAGTCAGAAAGCACAGTGTCGAGTGCCAGATTGACGATGTTAGCAACGTTTTCGCCAAGCACCCAACGGGGCCTGAGGGCCTTGATGATTCTAAGCATTTCCGGCCAGAGGTAACGGTCATCCGCCTTGCCTCTTCGCTTCCCGGCAATGGAGAACGGTTGGCAGGGAAATCCCCCGCAAATAAGGTCAACTGACTCCAGTTCTGCTGGATCGATTGTTCTGATGTCGCCATACCGCTTCACCCCCGGCCAGTGCTTGGCAAGGACGGCCTGCCTGAACGGGTCGTTTTCCACCTGCCATGCAATCTGCATTCCGGCCCGTTCCAGACCCAAATCCATCCCCCCGATTCCGCTGAACAGGCTACCTACCCGCATAGATCCTCACCCTTACCCGCTTCCTACCCCACTCAAGCGCCTCCGCCCGGCTGGGCATGAACACATCTATCCTCCTGCCCCTAATCAGCCTCCCGGTATCGAGCGCCGTCCCCCACCCGTAGCCTTCTACCCACAAGCGCGTCCCCAGCGGTATCACCTTGGGATCCACCGCCACCGTGCCCACCTCGGGCCACGTCCCGGTGGCCGTGCGATTCCCGGTATGGGTGTAGGCGGTTGCCCACATGACAAGCTCCCGGTACTCCGGGGCCTCCCGCCTCGCCTGGTTGAACCGTTTACCCTGATAGACCAGGGCGCCTCTCGTATCGTCGGTAACCCGCCAGCAGCTACTGGCCAACGGTTATCGCCTCCTATCTGTCTGCTGATCACTCTCCTGTCCCGCCTCTCTCCGAGCCAGCCCGGGTTGTCCCTGCCGGCCCGGTAGCAGTGCTCGCAGATCGGCCAGGCCACCTCGGGGTTTTGGTCGCTCCAGCAGTACCAGAACTCCACCATATACACCGCCTTGTCCTCGCAGAAATGGCACCTCATGCCGTCTCATCCTCTCTCGCCAGGTCCCGGAACTTGGCCAGGTGCTTCTCAAACTGCAACTCCACCTCGAATGTCGGGCCGTTTCGGTGCTTCGCGACCGAAAGGCAGGCGATCCCCGGCCTATCCGTTGGGTCGTAGAACTCGGGGCGCCACAGGAGCCAAACTTGATCGGCATCCTGCTCGATGTTTCCGCTTCCGCGCAGGTCGGCAAGCTGAGGGCGCTTGTCCTGCCTGCTCTCCGGCATGCGGTTCAACTGGCTTAGTAAGAGCACCGGGATCCCGAGGCTTTTAGCCAAGTCTTTGAGCGACCTAGTTACCTGGCCGATCAGGTCGTTTGTAGACATCCCCGGCCTACGCGGCTCGTTGATGAACTGCAGGTAGTCGATTGCCAAAAACTCAATCCCGTACACCTTTTTTGCCAGCCTGGCCCTCCCGGCTATCTCTGCCGTTGAAAGTCCGCTGGAGTCATCGATGTAGAGCGGAACCTGTAGCTTTCTGGGCAGCTCAAATCCAAGCTGCCAATCTTCCGGCTGTAGAAGCCGAAGGCGCAGGCGCTGCTGGTTGATTCCTAGCTCCAGCCCGGCCAGCCTGTCCATGAGCTGGTTTGTAGACATTTCGAGCGACATGAACAGGCACCGCTTGCCGGCTCTGGCGGCGTGCAGGCATATTTGGAATGCCAGGGCGGTTTTGCCCATGGAAGGCCTAGCCGCTAGAACCACCAGGTCGCCCGGGGCCATGCCGCCAAGCCTGTCGTCAAGATCCGCAAAGCCAGTGGTGATCATGCCGGCCAGCGGCTCCTCCCTGGTCTCGTGGAGGTACTGCCAGCGTGCCTTAAAGCTCTGCGCTATGTCAGCCGGGCCGCGCCTGTCGCGAGCAAGCCCGAGGCTGAATATCTCTTCTTGAGCCAAGCCGATAACCTGCTCCAAGTCTGCATCACTGTCGTAAGCCGCCTGGGCTATTTTAGTCGCCGCCTCGATAGCCCTGCGGCGTATGCTGGCACGTCGGACCTGCTGGATGTACTCCGCCACGTGTCCCAGAACCGGAATGTCATCCGCAAGGCCGACAATATAGCTGGCGTTGCCTGCCGCGCCGAGCTTCTTGGCCTCGGTCAGGCTGTCGATGACGGAGAGCGCGTCCACCGGGCGATCCTCAAGGAGCAGGCCGGTTATGCTGTCAAAGATCAGCCGGTGCTTCGGGTCGTAAAAATCTGCCGTATCAAGCTCTACGGCCATCCGGAGGGCCGCGTCCTGGCTCAGGAGAGCTGCGCCCAGGACGGCTCTTTCGGCCTCAAGGCTATGGGGTGGCACGCGCGCCATTGCCTGCAATCTCCTTTCTGCGCCGACGGTGTTCCGCTACAATCGCCTCAAGCTCCGGGTCTGTCTTTAGGGTGGATGACGCCGGCGCGTCCCTTGATCTGGCCGCCTGGCGGCGTTCTTCGTATTCGCATACCTGTTGGAGAGTGAAAAGCCGCTGTTTCCGCCAGCTGTCTAGGATTCCGGCCACATAGCGCAGGTTGAACCTGCTTGCCGTTACCGCTCTCCTGAGCGCTTCGCGGGTAAGTTCAGGGCCGTGGACGGCCTCCAACGAGGCTATTTCTTCAGTCTCCATTGGCGACAACAGGCGGCCGAATTCCTCCTCGAAGGTTCTTAACAAGTCAGGACTTGGCGGCGGCTGCGGCGGCGGGATCTCTTCTCCCGTTACGCTGGTGCTTATAGATCCCGCCGCCGCCGATTCTGTAACGTTTGGGTTTAAGATCTCAGTTTGCGAATCCGAAGGTGAAGGTGAAGGTGAAGGTGAAGGTGAAGGTACGGAATCCTCGGGATTCCTCGGGAGTCCTGCGGGTTCCTCGGGATTCCTCGGGTTTCCTAAGGAATCCTCGGGAATTTCATCGGGGGGAGCAGGGCACTTTGGCTTGCAGCGAAAGAGCTTACCCTTATTAATATACGTCTGATATCCTAACCACTTCTGCAGCGATGGTATGCACCAGTAAGGCTTTCCTTCAACCTCGTAGATCTTAATCAATCCGGCCTCATGGTACATATACAGCACCTGCTCTATATAATCCGGCCCAAACGGATACGCGGGGAACACGGCCAGCTTTATCTCGGTCGGCGCGAACTTGGCCCGTCCCCAGTCGTCAAGCGCCGTGAGGAACCACGGCCACAGAGCAGCCGCTAAAGGATCTTTCGCCGCTATCTTTGCAAGTTGCTCATCGGTGCTTATATCGCTTGTAATAAATCGCTTGCGTGCCAAGTGCCCGCGACCCCCTTTAAAGACCCCTGGTCCAGCGAAACGTTTTTCCTGCTCCGGTTAAGCCATAATTGCTACGCCATAAAGGAGTATCGCTGATGTATATAGCAAAGCGGCCGTTCCGTTCTTTCAGCTCTCCAATCCTGAACTGGCCTGCCAAACGAACACCCAGGTCCCTAACAGCGGCGAAATAGCCTTTATGGGTGGGTCCCGAAAGGATGCCGGGATACAGGAGCACCAAATCCGGCAATCGCCCCTCAAAGCGACAGAGACTGTAGTCGATCGCCTGCTTTAATGCCGCGGTATAGTCGCCGACAGAGACGTCCGACCGGGTTTCAAAAGCTTTCACTTCCAGACCCAGCATGACGTTTTCTACGATGAATCTAGGCTTTAGTAGCGCATCTATCCGGAGCTTCTGGCCGAGAAGATGCCACCCAGTTACTTCGGGCCGGATGTCGAAATAAGGAACTAGTTTTCGGAAGAGCACTGCTTTAAAAGTTGCTTCGTTCTGGATCTCCAAGGCCTCATTACCTCGCTATCACTAAGCTGCTATGCGGCTCTTTGATCTGCCACAAATGGAAGCAGTTTTTGTGGACATTCACATATTCCGTCTTAGGCGGCAGTAGCATCGCCATGGTTACATTGTCAGGCACCAGCAGATACCGGGCTTCCTTTATCTCGTCCCAGGTCGGATACCGGTCCGGGTGGCTGATGCTGAGGTGCCAGCCGGCATCCGATCGGCCCACGATCACCGTACACCCGCCCAGCCGGAAAGCCCGGGCACCAGGCTCAAGCTGTGCTTGAAGCCAGGCGGGAATGGGGACCTCGGTTAAACTATTCATGCTACCATCACCACCTTCCCGGTGAGCTCCTGGATCTCGCGCTTAAACCGATCCGCATCGCTGTTGCCGTCGCTCAGATGCAAGAGCCAGATTTCCTGCACCAGGCTGAGGTCGTTGGCCGCAAAAAAGTCCTTAACGTTGTTCAGGCTGAAGTGTGAGCGGAGAATTCTGTTTTTTAGCTCAGCCGGAACCGCCCCCGCCTCAATGTTTTGGCGCAGGATGTCTATGGCATAGTTGCATTCGACCATAATATGGGTCAGACCCTTAAACCGGTACCGGATATAATACGTATCCGTGGCGTACAGCAGCTTTTCGCCAGCCCGGTTTGCGAGCAGAAAACCTAAGGGCTCTGCCGCATCGTGCTGGGTCTCGAAGGGCAGGACCGTCCAGCTCCCGATCTGGAACTGCCGCCTTGCTTCTATTACCTTCACCCGGTGGCTGTCCAAGCCCAGGGCCTCCTGCGTGCCTTTGCTCATGTAGCAGTCCACGCCGGCCCGGAGCATCTCGCGTACCGCTTTGGCGTGATCCTGGTGCTCGTGGCTGACCAAGCAACCACCTAGGTCCTGCACCCGGAACCCGAGCCACTTTTGAATTTCCCTGAACTTTACGCCGCACTCCAGGAGGAGCGGGGTGCTACCGTCTGTAACCCGGTAGCAGTTACCCCAGCTCCCGGAGGCCAGAACCGAAATCTCTATCAAAACGCCGGACCCCTCTGCTCAAGGTTTAACTGCTCCTGCTGTTCCACCGCCGCACTACCGGCAGGCTCCGGTTCAACGTCAATAACCTCACCGTTGGCCTCATTGGCTATCTCCTCGGCAACCTCGGCCTCCACATCGCCGTTTCTTTCACTGGTCAGGGCCGCCACCATATCGGTCGAGAGGATTCCGTAGTGAGACAGCAGTTTTCTGATGACCGTCTTCATGGCCATCTCTTCAAAGTTGCTCTGCCAGGCAGACCCGGGGCTGCCGAAGCTCTTGCTGTACCTTTTTGCGTGGCTCAGGACCTCATCATGGGTCATGTAGACGGTCTTCCTGAAGCCATTAAGTAGCTCCATGTAGGCGAAGTACCCTTGAGGCTTCTGGCTGGTCGGCTCGCCGGAGAACCGGACCTCGCCGGTCAGGATGTCGCGCTCCACCTTGACCCCTTCGTAGATAACCCCGGCGTTGAGGCACCGGTACTGCCCGGTCCTCATGGCCAGCTGGATGTAGCCCTTATAGCCGATCTGGAACTGAGGCACCGCCTGGCCCTTACTCTTGTAGGGCACGATGTACGCGAACCCCAATTGCTTATTGATGGGCAATTTGAGGGTTGCGGCCTTCAAGGCTTCCATGATGACCTGCGCCGGCTCGCACTCCTGGAGGTATTTATCCGAGCCGTAGAGGTCGATGATGCTGGCTATGAAGGCGCCAGCGTTCTCCTTGAGGGCGTTTTCAAACTGAGCCCTGACGCTTTCGGTGCTGAGGACCCTTTTCAATCTCTCCATGGGGCTCCTCTGCAGCTGTACCACTTCTTGTGCCAACTTAGACCGCCTCCTTGTACGCGATACCTTGGTCGTTTACTTCAACCCTCAGCGCTTTATCCGCCTCGCTGACGAACAGCCTTATCTGCTGGCCCCGAGTAGGGAGAAGGCATGTGATGGCTTCGGCGTTGTCGATAAATACAGGCGCATCAAAACCGTAATGCTCCGAAAGGACATTAATGATGTCGAGGCCCACGTTGATTCGCGCGGCATTGTTAAGCCCGCCGCTGTAGGGTACACCCTGATACAGCGTTTCGCAGCACTCCACCACGCCGCCGTTCACCTGGACATCGAAGAGCTTGAACCTCGCCAGCTTGAAGCGACTGTTAATCTTCTCTTCCAGGAGCCGGACCTTGGTACGGATAAACTGCTCGGTCATGTAAAGCTCCTGCTCCAGCCGTTCGTATTCCGCCGCCAGCTTGCGCTCTTCGGCCTTCAGCTCTTCAATTCTGGCCAGCCCGCGGTCCCGGGCATCGATCTGGGCCATGGCCTTTTCCAGCGCTTCCACAGCCGCATCCAGAGTAGCTATGTCCTGTTCGAGCCTGTAAACGGCTTCGGTGTTGCCGGCCTTGATAGCGCTCACCTGCTTTTCGAGCTCGTCCCGGGATTTCTGCAGGGCAATCCACTTTGGATCAGATGAGATATCGAGGGGTTGGCTCAAACGCTCTATCTGCTGCCTGAGCTTGGCAGCCTTGGCCGTAAGGGCGTCTATTGCCTTTTTGAGTTCTTCGCGCTCCTGGCCCAACTTGGCGATCTCCCCGGCCAGGCGCTCGGCTTCGGCTTTTGCGGCTCTGCCCTGTTTATTGATGGCTTCCAGCCGCTCCGCTTTCTGTCGATTGAAATTGGACCGGGCCTCCTCGATCTGCTCCTGGGGCAGTGGTTGGCCGCAGGTGGGGCAGATATCAGGCCCTTCAAAGGCCTCGGCATCAACCCGGTACCATTCTTTCCGAAGCTCGGCCATATCGGCTTCGAGCTTTCTTATGTGCAGGGCGTAGCTATCCGCTTTTTGCTCGTTTTCCATCAGTTTCGCCCGCACTTCCGAGAGCTGCGATTGCAGCGTCTCGTAACTGGCTCTGGTCTGCGCAAGCTCGGACTCAACGGCCTTTGCGACAGTCTGCTTTAGCCGTAGCATTTGGCCCTCGATCTCCCACATTTTGCTTACGGCTTCAGCCGTCGGACCACCGCTCTTTAGCTGGGCCAACTCTTCTTGCTTCTTGGCCCGCTCCGCTTTGGCGCGGGCGATATCATCGGCCAGTGTCCCCTTGGTAGCCGACGTATCCAGTTTGGGCAATCCCTGCTGAACCTCGTCGATGCGGACCGGGATCCGCTCCAATTCCTTGTTAATCTCGGTCCTTCTGGCCATGATTACCTTGCGGTGGTCATCTAGCTTGCGGCCCTGCAGGATTTCCGGCAGTCTAGATAGGCTTTTATCGGAGGCAATGACTTCTTGGTCAGAAATATCGCCACAAACTTCAAGCAGGATTCTGCGGCGCTCCTGCCAGTGAAGCTGTTCGTTAAAGTAGGTGGGGTTGGTTAGAAGTTTAAAGACGGCCTCATCGGCGATCTGGGCTACCCTTGCATCGTATTCGTTCTTCTTAACCGGCACACCGTCGATGTAGTAATCGGTGGTGTGCCCGGTAAACTCGGCAGTGGCAGAACCCCGCTTCTTGGTCCACTTCTCCTTGAAAACCTTCTTCAAGGTGATGGACCTTCCGCCGGCTTCCAGGACTGCTTCAACTTCATGGTCCAGTCCATGGACGGGCTGGCCATCTGGCCCTAGGGTCTTGATCTCAAAATCCTTCCGGTTCTGGCTGTCCTTGTCGAAAAGCAGCCAGAGGAAGGCATCGAAAAGGGTGGTCTTGCCGGTGGCGTTGTCACCGTAGATGTCAACATCATAGCCATCGGCTTCCAAGGTAAAATCTCTGATGCCCTTAAAGTTTCTGAGGGTCAGCCTTATGAGCCTCATCGCCTACCTCCTTCCTTCCAGTACGCGCCGCAGATTCTCTCCCGCCATGACAACATCGATTATCTGCTCTTCTATCTCCGGCCGGATCTCGCGGAAAATCACCCCGGCCATCCAGGAGATATCATCGGAGATATCATCATGGTATACGTTGCACTTAATAAGGGCCCGCTCGATGGCCTCGTACAGCTCGTTATCATTCATAGTCCCAGGCTCCTTCCCATGCGGACTAACTGCCAGAACAGGTACAGTACCGTACCCCCGGCCAGCAGGTTAGTCACCCATGCTATCCTGAGCGCCGCGCGCTCGTCTTCAAGCAGACGGGCGGCAGCCTCAAGGAACCGGTCAAGCGAACTCATTCCGACACCTCCCACCGGTTAAAGACCGCCCCGCACTCTTTACACCCCCACGACCAGAGGCCCCATTCGTGGCCCTCCTGCTGGGTGCAAAGATACCGCCATCTCCGCATGTCGGAACCGCAGTCCGGGCAGGCCTCAAGGACGACCGTGCGCTTGGGCTCGATCCAAACCCAGCCTTCCTCTTCGGAAGTCAGGTATACGCGGAAGGTCCGGGTATCGAGGCGGGTCAGGCCCTCGGACTCCAGAAGGCCGGCGAGGGCCCTCCGCATGGTGACGTGGGAAAACAGGTCGCCCCGCCTGAGCCACATCCGCAGGGTCAGCTCGGCAGTCTGAACTGCCACCCGGCGGCTCTCAAGCGAGACGACTTGACAGCCGCCCTCCGTGGTGGTAACCTGGAGGCGAGGGGTTTGAGCCGCGCTGAATGCGGCTTTTTCTTTTCTCTTTTGGAGAAAGTCAACGACAACAGCACTCATCTAGGCCACCTTCCTCACGTCCCGGTGCCGCACCCACTCGCGGTAAACCGGGCACTCCAGCAAGCAGTCTTCTAATAGGTCGCTCCGGCCCAGCACCCGAGATATGCAGGCCACCACGTCGCATGTCGCCCGCCGTCTCCCGTGCTCGATGTCGCACAGGTAGGACGGCGATATGTGAGCGCGCTGGGCCAGCACGCAGGCGGGTACTTCTGCCCGTTCCCGGATGCGCCGGATCTTCGCTCCTATGTCCAACGGCTTCACCTCCCTTCACAGGTAGCGCAGTTTTATGGACAGGCCTCCGCGCCGCTGGTAACTTATGAGGCGTAACCCACCAGCGGCCCCCAAGTTGCCCTCCGCGGGGCCTGCTACCTACCGCCCCTTAAGCCGACCCCGTATGGTGAGCATGTCATCTGCCAGGTAATTCACCTCTGATACAAGTTGCCCCAAAGCAAGGGCGATAGTTGCCAGGGCACAACGCGGCGATTCGCCAGTATCACCGCTAATATACAAGGCGCACTCCGGCTCACATTTCACATAACTGTAATCAGCGTTGCCGCACGGGTTTTGAACGAGCTTAAACGGGCATACCATACAAATCACCTCCTCCCGGTTGCTCTCTTCTTCCGCTTGGCCTCCCGTTCCCATAGGAGCCTCAAGTTCCGCTCCATCCTCGGCTCATCCGGGGTGGCCAGCCACTCATCCAGGGCCCACTTCGGGATGATGTACTTCCCGCCCTTGCCCTGCCCCCGGCTGGTCACGATCCGCTTTGCCGGGAGCTGGCCCGTGTAGACCATGTCGTACACAGTCCGCTCGGACAGGTTGAGCAGGCGGGCGGTTTCTTTGATTGAGAAAGCAAGCGGAGCCGCTTCTTTTATGTCGGCCATGTTTACCTCTCCTAACGGCAAAAACCGGCACAAATGGGCGCATTAAGCACCATCCGTGCCGGTGGGCTGGGTTTCCCCTCGCTGAACTTTAGCGCACAGCAAATCTTCTAACGGAATGTTGAATTCCTGATAGACTTTCAGCGCAACACGTTTAGAAAGGCCATGTTGTCCGTGGATAATCATAGAATAATTGCTTTTTGAAATCCCTAGTCTCTTGGCCATTTCCGTCTTGCTGATTTGAAGCTGATTCCTGATTTGCTCTAACTTATGCATCCGGTTCACCGCCTCTGAACCCATTATAGTTTAGCCAATCTGAACCTGTCAAGGGGTAAATTTATTTTTCCTGAACCAAATTGTAATTTCAGGTTACCTGAACTATACTTGAAAGTGGGTGGTAATAATGACTTTTGGCGAACGACTAAAAAAGATAAGAACAGAACGTGGTCTGCGTCAGGAAGACATAGGGAAAGTAGTTCACGTAGGAAAATCCACGGTATCACAGTGGGAGAGTAATACCCATGTTCCGGATTTAGAAACCGTGGCTAAAATTGCCGACCACCTCAACATTTCTATAGATTACCTTCTTGGCCGGACGGATAATCCTGTTCCTCCTGTAGACAAAAACCGTTACGAGACCCTTGCCGCCCACCGGCGGGACGACCCTATAGCTGACCTGCCTCCCGAAGCCCAGCGCTCTCTTGAAGAATTCAAGGAGTACATCATCAAGAAATACGGCCAGAAGAAGGAGTGACACCCAGGTGCCGTTTACCCTGCTCAAGCTGGCCGATGCTTATGGCATAAAAGTTGAATATTGGGATTTTCAGCCTCCGCTTGAAGCCGTCTATTGGTTCTCTCCCGGCCTGCCGCCGGTGATCGGCCTGGCAAACTCGCTGTTCGAGAACCGACGCTATTTTCGTTGCGTGCTGGCGGAAGAACTCGGTCACCATTTCACCACGGTTGGCGAGGCTGTGCCAAAAATGTTTTACCGCTACGGGGATCGCCTGGATATAAGCAAAGCTGAGCACCGGGCCATGGTTTGGGCTGCCAAATACCTAATGCCAGCAGACAGGTTGCTTGGAGCACTCAGCTTTGGCATAGTAGAACAATGGGAACTGGCAGACTACTTTGAAGTCACGGAGGATATGGTGAGGTTTAGAATGGGGCTATGGGACATGCGACAAATTTGTTTGGCAGGGTAAGGAGGGCGCCGAATGGGTTTTAAAGAGGACATGCAGAAGCTGTCGGCGCAGATCGCCGAGCGGAAAAACCATGTTGTCAATGAAGAAATGGGCAAGCAGGTCCTGGTTATGCCTTTTATCCAAGCTTTAGGCTTTGATGTCTTTAATCCTCTCGAAGTCAGGCCCGAGTACATAGCTGATTTCGGCAAAAAGAAAGGCGAGAAGGTTGACTACGCCATATTCAAGGATGGAACGCCGGTAATGTTCATAGAAGCAAAGTCCGTTACGGAAAATCTGGAAAACCATGATGCCCAGCTTGCCCGCTATTTTAATGCCACTCCTGAAGTCAGGATTGCTGTTCTTACTAACGGCGTAGTCTACAAGTTCTTTACCGACCTAAATTCAAACAACATTATGGATCAGTCGCCTTTTCTGACTCTTGATATAACTAACTTAACCACTTCGGATATAGAGATATTGGCGAATTTCAGAAAGGACCGATTCGAAACAGAATCGCTAGTCAGATATGCCGAAGAACTAATATACACGTCCAATCTAAATGCAAAACTAAAGGACCTATTTAAGAATCCTCCGGACGATTTCATACGCTTTCTGATAAGAGACTTTAGTGATACAAGGGTAACCAGTAATGTCATCGAGCGTTTCCGACCTATCGTAAAGAAGTCAATTTCTCATGCCATACTTGAGATAGTCAGCCAAGGGCTTTTCCCACAGGAGGTTGCATCCAACGAGGAAGTGGCTCAAACTTCGGATCAAGTAGAAGAAAAAACTACCGAGGACAAAGAGCCAGAAGAAACCGACGCAGGCAGAAAAATAATTACCAGCGAAAAAGAAAGAGCTAGTTTTGATCTAATCAAGAGCATCCTCGAAAAGCATGGCCTAGATACGTCTAGCCTAAATTCCAAAGACACAGTGAATTACTACGGCATCTTTACCAAGAACATCTTTCATTGGTTTATTAGGCTCAATCTGGATAGCGCGAACGAGCACATTATTACCAGGCTGCCTCTGGAAACGGCCCAATCTTTAGCGCCTGGGTTTAAAGTGGAACCGGCTCCTAAAGGTATTGGAGAAAGTAGGGTGTACATAAACTCCTATCATGATCTGGTAAAGCTGGAGGAGCTTATCGTAACAGCCTTTAAAGCAGTTATGCCAGAACAAAGCAAAGAAACCCAGCCATAAACTGTCTCGCGAGGTGACATCATGCCCGGCCACATCAGACCAGTTAAGGGACAGGAGAACGTCTGGAGAGTTGTTGTCGAAGCCGGCATCGATCCAGGAACCGGAAAGCGCCGCCGGGTAGTGAGGATAGTCAGAGGCCGGCTTGCGGAGGCGCAGGCTCTCCTGGGCCGGCTTCTTCAGCAGTACGAAGAACAGCACCTTGAGCCCACCAAGCTGACGGTCGGTGAGTGGGTACGCATTTGGCTTGACGACTACAAAAAGGTAGAGCTGAGGCCAACCACGTGGGAACTCTATGACGGCTACGCCCGAAATCACCTTATTCCCGCCCTGGGCGCGACCCGCCTCGCAGATCTTCGCACGTCCGACATCCAGAAAGCGTATGCTCAGATGTACCAGTCCGGTGTCTCGGCAAGGAGCATCCGCATGGTCCAGCAGGTACTCCACGGCGCCCTTGAGCAGGCCGTAGCCGAGCGAAAAATCCCCTACAACCCATCGGACAAAGTCCGCCTGCCAACTTACGAACCTCAAAAGCGCCGGGCTCTCACACAAGAGGAAGAGGCGGCTTTTATCCAGGCATGCTTTTCGGACCGCCTGGGGCCTGCCTTTCTGGTGGCATTAGGTGCAGGTTTGCGGCGCGGAGAGGTTCTGGCCCTTCGGTGGAGCGACATAGACTGGGAGAATGGTATCCTCCGCGTGGAGCGGGGCCTGACGCACACCACGGAAGCCGGTACGACGATCCAGGGCCCCAAGACCGCGCACTCCAAGCGGCCTGTGCCCGTGCCGGGCACAGTACTGCAGGTACTTGCCTACCACCGGGACAGGATGCAAGCCGAAGAGAACTACCGAGCAAACGGCCTAGTGTTTGTCACCAGAAAACGGACGCCTATCATGCCGCGCAATTTCAACCGCAAGTTCTACCAGCTCCGTGCTAAGGCCGGCATCCCGGAAGATGTTACCCTCCACGGTCTGCGGCATACCTTCGCCACCCGGCTTTTGGAACTCGGCGAGGATACCCACGTTATCCAGTCCATGATGGGGCATACCCGCTCCAGCATTACCCAGGAATACGCTCATGTCACGATGAGGCTCATGCGGGAGGCCGCCCAAAAGATGGACAAGCACCTCTCGGGCACAAATCGGGCACAAAAAAACGGCCCCGGAGAGGGGCCGGAGCCACAAAGCCCTTGATTTTCTTGGTGGGCGATAGTAGATTCGAACTACTGACCCCCTGCTTGTAAGGCAGGAGACCAGGCATTTTGACCATCTCTTGCCGGATCTCGATTCCTGCATCCCTTGAAAATACTAGCTTCCGTGACAGGCTTAGTCAGCTTTGCACTCATTTTGACGGGTTAAGAGGCCACCTCAGGCACAAATCGGGCACACAGACACGATCCCGCCGCGAAGACCCCACCAAAAATTTTTTTAGATCTTTTTCAAAAACCCCTTGACGGCTACGTGTATACGTATATAATTATAGTAGAACGAAGGTTGAGCCCCGGTTGGGCGGAAAGGAGAAAGGTAATGATGCAGGAGAGAGTAAACCAGCTAATCGATAAGTGGCAGATCATTTTATTAACCGATGGACGCTTGATGGTCCAGGGCAAGCCTGGGCCCAAGACTATGGCCGAACTCAAGGCCCTCAAAGAAGAAATCAAGGCCGAGCTTCTGCGCAGGGCTGAGGAGCAAAAGGCCCGGCGCGAGGCTGCTGAGGCCGAGCGGAAGGCTAGGGAAGAGGCCGAGCGGAAAGACATTCTTGAAGGCCGCCGCCCGATAACCGTTTACTGGTATGATGGCGAGGTCCTGAGCGCCTATATGGCCGGCGGAATAGCCGCTGGGTTGCTAGAAGAACTTGGCCTCGCCAAGTACATCGAGGGCTGGGGTTGGAAAGTTAACAAAGAAGTAGTGGAAGCTCTCGGCACCGAATTCACCTATCAGCAGGCCTATGAATTTGCCCGGCCCGCTATCGAGGCCAAGGCTGAGGCTAAGGCCAAAGCCGAGGCCGTGCAGCAGGCCAAGTTCCAAGAGGCCAAGGCGACCGGCAGGCCGGTGGTTCTGGCCCATTGGATGGAGCCCTGCAATGATCCGCGTGAGGAATGCGATCTGGATAGCGTGACCCAATTGGCTATGCCAGATGGCAGCATCCAAATACAACGAACACATACTTGGTGATTGTGGAGGCTGGCGGGGGTGCAACTCCCCCCTCGGTTCCGGAGACACCGCCACACCGTGCGGGGTGCCGCACAGCCCCCACGGTGGCGCGTGAGCGGTGGGGCCACCAGGTGGAGGGGTGCGGCTCAAAGCCTGGTCGCGGGCCAGTGCCCGGGGCCTCCAGTACATAACCTTTAGGAGGGATTGGCATGGAGACATGGAAGCTCGAAGTCCGGCGCGCACCGGACGGGTATCGGGGAGATCTCGACTGCATCGAAATCGTCACCGATAACAATGTCCAAGTTGTTCCTCGACTCTCTCAGGAGCAAACCTGGGATGGGCACGAGGAAGAAACGGTTGTTTGGAACGGCCGTCCGGTCGCCATACTGAAAACCTGGTATGGCGACGGTGGCCGGAGCTACCGGGTAGCAGCACAGGAAATTGAACCGCTGCCTGGGACGGAAATTGTGTGGATGGACTGAAGGGAGGTGAGAAGATGGGCTGCGCAATTTGTGGCAAAGAATTAAACAAAAACGCCACGGCGATCAATTTCGCCGTGGCCAGCAACGGATGGGTCTGCCCCGAGTGCGCCCGCGTGCTGCACCCGTTAAGGTGTAGCATTTGCGGGGCCGATCTCGGAGGGGTAACTGAAGACCCCTCCGAGGTTATCGGGCCAGGCGCGCTCCTGCGCCTGGCCCAGGGAGACCGGTCGGCGCGGCCTGGTGTCGCGTGCGACCGGTGCTGGGATCTGGTGTTTTTTGCTGAATTGCTCGGGCGTATACCCGAGCTGATTCAGCAGAAAGATCTAGTCCTCCAGCGTATTTTGAAGCTGGAGGACTAAGGCCATCACCCCGATGACGGCCCGGCCTGAGGGGAAAGGAGGAAACAATGATGCGGTTCAACTGCAGGCGGGAAAATACTCCCGCCGAGACTGCGCGGACTCTTGTCTGCGCAGGATGCTGGCAGGATAGGCCAGAGTGCCCTGGCCGAACGCCAGCCTGTGAGTTCCGGTTCAAGGAGCTACAGCGGGCAGGCTGGAAAGTTCGCTCGCGGGACGTCGTTGCCCATGCTGGGGCAAGCGCTCGCGGGCACTGGGCAACTTTCCGTGTAGTTATTGTCACCATTACTTCCCCGGACGGGGAAGAGTATACGTTCCACATTTATCCCCGATGACGATCCAGCCCGAGGGGAAGGAGGTATGCAAATTGCTCAGGATAGCGCGCGGGTTGTATGACGATGATGCCGATCTGTCCGTCGGCATCATCAGGATCGAGAAAGAGATCCAACTGCATAGGACTGCCGAGAGGAGTCTAGTCAGGCTTCTCCCTGGAGATTTGTTCATTTGGGTCGATGATGTCACGGAGTATGAATACATCCAGGGGTACTTGGTTCGACAAGGCCCCGATGGGTGCAGATTTATCTACTGCGAATTCGACAAGTACGGAGCGAATTATTCCGTACTTGACCCAGCCGAGGCCGAGCAGAGCATGCAAGCCCTCCTACAGGCGTATATGGAGTTCGAGAAAGAACAAGACGAACTAAACAAGGATCCGACTTATGACCCGCCTAGGTACCTAGTGTCTGGAAGGAGGTGATACCATGCCGGCAAAGACCATTTATATCCGCGAATCCGACCTTGAAATCTTCGACCGCGCCGAAAAGCTCGGTACCGCCGAGAGCCTTTCCGCCGCCATCGCCGAGGCGTTGCGGCGGTACGTGGCGGCGGAGGAGGCGCGGCTGAAGGGAATGGAAGAGATTACCCTGACCGTTGGCACCTGGGGTGGCGGTCAGGGCGAACCCGACACCAAGAAGGTCCGGTTCACCGGGCGGCTCCTGGCCGATGGAAGAACCTACGCCGACCGGGACACTCGGGGAGTGGACTGGGCCATTTACCAGACGAAGAAGGGTCAGATCTTACTCTACCGGGAAACCTGGTCCAGGTGGCAGGGCGAGGAATCTGCTGCCGTCTACCGCGTCTACCCCAGCCTGGGCGAGCTGGCCGATGCCAACCCGGACTTGCCTGGATCGATTTTGGAGCGGGCTAGGGAAGCGCTGGGGCTAAAAACTGTCGAGGAATTGGACGTTTAGAAGGAGGCGGGAGAAAGCCGGGCACGAAAGCCCGGCTTTTTTATTTTTCCCGGAGCCGCCGGGGAGATTTGAACCCCCAACCTGCCGATTACAAGTCGGCGGCTCTACCGTTGAGCTACGGCGGCTCAGTTCTAATCACATGCCATTCTGCCTGCCCCGTCAATCTCCGCAGTGCCTCTGCCTGCTCTTCGGCTATCTTTCTATCCCACCATGCCTTTGAGACTACTCGATAAGGACCGGAGGCTACCCGGATACTGCCCTCATACTCTTCCGGCTTGGTGGAACCTAAAAGAGCCACAGCCAGCACCTCATAACCCATGGCTTCACCCAAGGCGCGGAATTTTTCCTCGGCCTCTCCCGGTGTAACCGCTCGCACTCTGGTTTGGATATACCAGCTCTCACGCTGGCAGGAAGGATAGAAAGGGCAATCAAGCTCGACCGGGCAGGACATGTAAGTCCCTCCTAACCCTTCGGCTGGAGCCACACCGGGTACCAGCGGCCATTACCGACGCAGATATACAGTCCCCGGCCCCTGTACCCGTCTCCGAACCACAGCTCGCCGGCTACGTTTTGCATCTTCGCATTCGGGACAAGTACCACTCCAGCCTTTGGCCTGTCGGCATCCGTAGCAGGAGCAGGAGTTCCAGTATTGTCTCCCGGCTTAGGGGCGGAACCATCTTCTTCCGTAGCCATGAGATCGCTGAGATAATCCCGGACTATGCTTTTCCCGTAGTCCGGGTTGGGTGCCCATTTATCTTTGCCGCCGAGCGCTTCTACAGTTGTTGCCGTGCCCTTAATCCTCTCGAAGTGTCTCGGGTCAGGGGTATTCTTCAGTGGATAACCAGGAGCCCCAGCATAGAGAGCCAAATGATCGCGGTGGGCCTTGACCCCGGTCAGCCAGTCGGGAAATCTTGCGTGATCTTCCCTCGCATCCCCCTTGGGCTTGGTGACTTTGAGGCCGCACGGGTTGTGCATGTCGGGAGTCACCGCGCCGCCGAACTTCCCAAAACCCGTTTCCTTGGCTGCTTGGGCATAGGCCACTTCGGGCCGGACAGGAGAAGCTATGCTCCAGTACAGATTGGCAAGGTTTATGAACTCCTCTGTGGCCCCGCGCTTTTTCGCCCACGCTTTGGCCTGCCCAACAGTAGCCTGCGGGCTGCCGAGGATGGGTGTCCCTACTGGTGCCTGGACGAACGGTATTCCGGCCCACCTGAGAATGCCCTTGGCATCGGCGATGGCGCACTTCTCGCGGAAGTCGCCGGACTTCAACAGCTCGCATTCTTCCTTGTTGGTGTAAAACCCATGCTCAATAAGCACGGCAGGCATGTTGGTTTCCCGGAGGACGTAAAAGTTCTCTTCCTTAACCCCTCTGTCCTTGAGGCCGAGAAGGGGAATGCTTTCGGCCCGGATAGCTTCCGCTATTTTCTCCGCCTGCCCGCCGCGCTTCCAGATGTAGATCTCCCAGCCCCGGACATCATTCCAGGTGGTGCCATAGGCATTGGCGTGAATCGAAACGAACACGTCAGCCTTGGCCTCGTTTGCTATCCTGCGCCGCTCGGCCAAGGACACATCGGCATCAGTAGGAGCAGTAAGCACCACCTTCACGCCGGCCAGCTCAAGGTATTTCTTCAGCCGCTGGGCCACATCCCGGTTGAACTCGTACTCCCGGAGCGTCCCGTCAAAGCTCCTTTTGCCTGCCGTCTCAATGCCGTGGCCAGCATCTATGCACACCAACATAGCCCATCACCTTTTCACTGTTCTTGTTTTTCTTGGGATAACTGCCCCAGCGCATTCTTCAGGGCATCCGGCACCGGTATGCCGCACCGGGAAAGGTTTTCGATGATGCTCAGTCCCTCGTTGGCCAGGTAGAAGAATATGGCCAGGTTGCGGAATACCTGCTGACCCAGCACCTGGTCCAGGTAGTAACCCAGCGCCACGGGAACGAATAGCAGGATTTTCTTGGCAATACCCTTCAAGCCAATGTCAGAGTTTAGCTTCCTCTCGAACCAAGCCGCTGTTACTCCTGTTGCATAGTCTAATATGACGAACACAACCAGGACTTTCAGCGCCAAGTCCCACCCCCCCAGTGCAGTCGAGATGGCGGTACCAAGGACCGCAAAGACGGTTTTGAACCAAACCAGTGCCTGCTCATTCATAAATACCCCTCCCATCAAAAAAGCCGCCTACTTCGGCGGCCTCAAATCATGTTTGGGTTTCCACTTCGGGTCTCGGGCGGCCTCGCGCTCCTGGAGTTCGGCGAGAGCGGCTTCGAGTTTTTCCTCCTTAGTCAGCTCACGTATTACTACAGTAACCGTTTTTTCCTGCCTTTTTTCCTGTACTTCTTTCATTCCACTTTCACCCCTACCCGTTGTACTCCGTGGTGTTCGCTGGAGACTGCAATGCTGTATGCACCAGGCATGGTAAAGGCATAGGCATGGCTTGCCTGCCCGTTTAAAACCGGTTCGGTATAGGCTTGTCCGCCAGCCAATTGGAACACCACTGCTGTATCGGGTGAACTCGGAGGCAAAGTAGCAGTTATTATCACAGTTTCATTTACTGCCGCCGGATTAGGTGCGGCTTCTGCCGTAAGCCGGGCATAAGTCTTGACTCCAATAGGTGTTTTTTTATCATCAAACAGGAGTTCGTATGAGCCCGCTTCCATTATCTCCTGTACCAGCGGGTTACTGTCGTTCAATCTGTATTCCGCGTAATCTTCCGGTGTACCGCCGTACTTCCGAACGGCATTCTGTACTTCTGCCTCAAATGGTGGCCCATCGGGAAGATAAGAGTTGGTGCCACTGTTTGAGGCAATCTTGCCGTCTGATTTGCAGTAGATTATCAGCATGTACTTCCCTCCTATCCTAATGCTACCCAGTAATAAGTTGTACCACTGTAATTCAGGTGGCTAGGATCAGCACTATAGCCCACGGTAAAGCCGTTGGTTGTTATTCCTGGAATCTGGTATGGGGCATTTCTCGTAGCAAAAAACTTTGCCGAAACATATTGACCAGCAAAGATCCCCCATGCACCGCTACTGGGTCGCAGGCTGATTTGGTGGCCGTCAGTGCCATTAGCCACGCCGGTGTTTACGATAACAAACTTAGGAGTAAATCCAACAGTGATGGTTCTGCTGGATGCTCCATCGCCTACATACGAGCCAGAGGCGATCCTGCCAAAGTTTGCACCGTGTATTCCATCGACGGTGTCTGCATCTAGTCCGCTCCCCGCACCGTCGTTGCCTGCATGCCATGCAGTGCTGCCGCCGATGGTCGCTCCAGCAGGTAGGTCAAGAGGCAACTGCGCCCAGGCCGTGCCATCGTCGCGGTAAATCTTTTTAGTGTCCGTGGCGATGTAAATTCTTCCCGCCACACCTGCAGCAGGTTTGTTTGCGTCGATATCAGCCATTATACTCGGCGTCGCACCGGCGTTTTGGATTGCCCCAATATCCCCCGGCGTCAGCGGGTCTGGGCCGTTGGTGGCGTGGCGGCTTTTGTGGGCCTTGAGGTCTGCCAGCGTGAGGTCTGGCGCATCATACCAGTTGGTCTTGCCGGTGATGGCCTTTATCCTGTTGGCAAACCAGTCCAGCAGTTGGCGCAGGGTCCCGATGTTGCTGGTTGGTGCCTGAGTCGGGTCAATAGTGCGGGAACCTTCCTCCACGGCTTGGACATTACCTTCTATCCGGTTGAAATCTTGGGCCGTCGGAATGTTCCCGGCGGCCCAGTTGGTTTTTGGGGTTTGGTAGCCAGTCGGTGCAGTTCCCACTTAGCTTGCCCTCCTTCCCGAAAGTTTCGCTCGTAAAGCGCCACTGAATTCCAGCTCTTGCTTGGTCACAAAGTAATCGTTCCGCTCGTTCTTATCCACCACGGTTATCCTGTCAGCCAAAAGTAACGCCGGGTTACCCCGGCCTTATTCAACATTCGCTCCCCGTTAGTTATGCAACCAACACTTTCGCTGCCCTCTGTGCATCAGGGCCATCGAAATCAAGTTTTAAGGTCGTATCTGCGTCCACGGGCAGTGGCGCATTGCTGGCATAGGCATCCGCTATCTCTGCATCTGTGCGGGCACGGCTGGAGATGCGGAGGTCGTCGATAAGACCATTCCAGTAGTAGGTATTTCCGTCCCAAAAACCAACAAACAACTCGTCAGGAAAGTTACCAGCTAGCGTTGCTGCTGTGATAATAACTGCAACTCCGTCTACAAACAATTTAACAGTTGTTCCGTCATACGTTAGCGCCCAATAGTGCATAGTTGTCGGTTCAGAAAGTGTACTGCCTGTTTTTGCTACAACCGTACTTCCGTTCCAGTACGAGATATAAGGCCGATTACTACCGTCTAAGGCTACATCAATGTAGCGGTTGGCCGCATTTGCCCCAGTGCCCTTAACAAGTGCTATAGGAACACGATAAGTAACTCCACTAACGTTAGTTCTTCCAAGCCATTCAATAGTCCAAGGGCCACCCGCCGACAGCACCCCCGCCGTGGGGATGGTCAGGGTTTCGGGGGAGCGGGTGGAAGGATGAAATGATGTTGCATATGCTTTCTGCTCAACTTGTAAATTATCAACATAGATACTTGCATTGGTAATATCCTGGTAGATTTCTATGCGGAAGAAAATAGCATCCGCATCGCTCCGCATTGTCCGTATAACGGTTAACCTTTGCCAGGTATCAGTAGCGGTTGCCGCTTGACTATTAGTTTCCTGATAGCCCACCGTATTATGGTCAAACGCCCTCAAGTATACTTTGCTAGGGTTTATCCCTGAAGCAGAAGGAATATAAACGTAGACAGAAAAAGCGTAAACCGCTCCAGCAGTTAAACCATTTAAACTTGCTTGTGAGCCCAACCCAAAGTACCTATCTACTCTTCCTGCCGTTGCATCTGTAGTAATCTTTAATGAACTTGCACCGCCAAATTTCTGGGCAGTATCTAAAGTAGGTGTAGCTATCCCCGCATGACTTCCAGCAACTCCCCCTAGAGTCGGAACAGCAATCTCACAGTCACCATTGGCCAGCTTGTTCGTCGTCCCCTCCTCCACCATCACCGCCTGGCCGAATTTGCCAGTCTCGTAGCGGGCATTATGGAGGTGATAAAGCTTCCCTTTGCTATCATAAGCCAAGCTTTGGCGGCTAAAGCTATATCGACTGTAAATGTCAACGATTGAACGCCTGATTACCTGGATCATGCTGGCTCACCTGCCGGTTCTTGCACTTCCCACGGGAAAACAACCCCTCCAATCTGTTTCGGAAAGTTCATCCGCAAATCCGGCAGAAACACTTTTTCGGCATACTCGTATACTTCTTGCTCTGTCTCGCAAGAAACAGTTGTTCTTCCCTCCAGCACCACATTGCTTGCTTCATCTTTTACTGTTATATCCGCCTGCCATAGCCAGTCGCCAATATTGCTAATTACAATTTCATAAGTCATGCTAATTCCACCACCCTGACAGCCGCGTTAGAAGCGGCGATAAAGTAAATCGCTGTGGCTACAGATGAGTTGAACTGGAACACAACCGAGTCCTGCGGCAATAAGGGAAAGCCTGTTGCTGCAGTCACTCCTGAGGGCCCCCAGTAAACGGGAACAGAAGATTCATTGTACACGATCATGGCATAGCGGTTGGCCAGCCGTGAAGCACTCGCAAAGAGCTCTGCCGCCGTGGTGGTCACGGTCTTTGCACCAACAACAGGGGCAGAATCTATTGTTGCATAACTGCCCGTTAGTTGAACAGGGGCGGAACCTGTCCCGGTTCCCTGGAGCTGCTTGAGCAGGCCTTTCAGGAGTGCGATCACGCTGGCCGAAGCTGCCGGATCAATCACGGCAGTGGCCGCAAGCGCCCCTAGAGCGGCAATGGCGTTATCTTCGGCGATAATCTTGCCAAGGGCGCGGGTAGCCCGGTCTATAACGTCCACCTGGTCTTTGACTGTACCGCCACCCTGGTGCTGTTTGAGAAGCCCTTTCAGGAGCGCGATGATGGTCGCGCTGGCTGCTGGATCTGTTACAGCGGCGTCGGTTAATGCGCCAGCTAGAGCCTCGATCTCGCTGGCCCGGACATCGAGCTTGCCCGAGGTTGTGGAAATCGGATTCCCGTCCGGGCCGTACAATTCAACCCTATTCGCATTGTTGCGGCCATAGAGAGGTTCGTAAGCATCGGTAGTGGGGTTAAAATACTGCGGCACGGGAGCGCCAGCCGCGTCACGGATAATGTTCTTGGTATTATAAGCCATATATCCACCTCCTAAGCCCTTAACTCGCCAGCTCTTCTTCCGGTAAGCTTCGCCCGCAATGCACCGGCAAACTCAAGTTCTTGTCTGGTAACCCAGAAGTAACCTCGCACATCTTCACCATCCCGCTGGTAATCCGGAACGCATATAACATCGCCCAGAAGCAGGGCCGGGTTGCCCCGCCATTCTACCTCCACGTCCCGTCGGGGGTTCTTAAAACTCGCCAGCAGTTTATCCGCTATCGTTTGTGCCATCGAAAGCGTTTGCACCAGTGGGTTTCCGGGGAAGGTATATTTAATTAATCCGTTGTCGGTAATGCTGGCACTATCCTGAGCTATCGCTTTTTCTTTGTTCAGCACTTTCAGCGGTTTTGCATTTATTACTACTATTACGCTTTCATCGGAAGCGCCGCTGTTTGACAAGGTAAGGTCAGCCCCCCAAGCGTAGTACGTTACACTGCTTATTGTTGTGTTAGTTGCGCCCTCTAGAGAGGCCGAAGCCTCAATGCAAGGAACTTCGTTGTAGTATACAGTTAATGACTTTTGCCCGCCGGCAGGAATAGTGGCTGGCTCATTGCTCCGGTAGACTTCCTGAGCCGTAGTAACGGGCCGTAGCGGCTGCGTCTCGACCTCGATGTAGTTGGCGATTTCGCTCCATTTTACCGGGTTATCCTTGCGGAAGAAGTCATCCAGACCTATTCCGTAGGCGTCAATAACATCAATGTTTGCCGGGAATGCGCTACCCTGGATAAAATACTGCCTGGTAACCGGACTGGCAGTTAGGTATGATGGCCCTTCCACCCGGATTACGCCGTTCCTGTCGGCATAGACCTGGCCTAGGCAGGCTTCCGCTATCTTACGCAGTGCCTCCCGGTGGCTTTGCGGCTCGAAATAGGCGTAGGGAACGGTGTACTGCTGGAGTTCGGTATCTACCCAGTATTCTTCCGGTTTCAGGCCTGCATCCTGGAGCACGGCTACAGCAAGGTCATACAGGGTCTTATTTACCTGCACCTGTGAAGTGGAATAGGTGCTCACCCGCAGATGTTCTAGCCTGTCCCGGCCGGTTGTCTGGGCGTATATACCATCTTCAGGAACCGACCAGTCGCCGGACCAGAATACACCCAGGGGCACGTATTCGATATCTGCGCCTACTTGCACCCCCAACCAGGCCCTTATTCTGCGATTTTGCTTCAGGAGCTGATAAAGCGGCGATTGCGTATTCCCGACATCAAACTTTCGGGTGCTGTTGTCCAGCCGTACGTCTATCTCGTTGGCGCTGATATTGCCGACGGGCAGGCTTCCTTGACTAACCTCCCGCTCCTCCAGCAGGTGGATGAGGATAACGTCATCGCCCTCATAGGTCTCCTGAATGCTGGTGAAGAACTCCAGTATCTTCACCTGCCGACCGGGATGGCTCCATTTGCTTATTTCGAGCGTCATCTTCGTGACCTGGGTCACCGCGCTCGCAAGCGTCTTTTGCCAGGTTACCAGGGTATTCCCGGTGACCGTTTCTGTATAGAGCACCGTATTTGCACTGTCGTAAAGCTTTATCACGAAATCAACGGGGTACTCACCGCGTTTAGGATCCCCGACAACCTTCAGCTGGGTAATCGGGCGGCTGAAAAACGTCACCGTCAGCGTCGGGTACGGCGATACAAAGCTGCCATCCGCTCCGGCAAGCTGGCTCCCCCACCAGCCCATCTGGCGGGTTTCTGCTTCGCTCGGGTCTGGTGCAAGTGCAAAGGTACCGTCTAGTACCCATGAGCCGTCCAAGCTTGCTATCTTTGCAAAAGGCTCAGCAACGGCGTCGGCGGTCTGGGAGGGGTAGGATACGTTAGCCTGTTCAGAAGCGGTAACGGTGATGGACTGGTCCAGAAAAGGATCCGTGTAATCGATTTGTATGCGTCCCAGCACTCGCCGCTCGCTAGCTCTGATTTTGTCGAGGAAATCCTGTGTTACGGGGTACATGCGCACCACCTACTGCTCGATAAGCGCCAGTGAAACATCTTTCCAGTACCGGGTTCCGGCTATCTTCTGCCAGGCCGCCTGGTTTATGTCGCCCACGTAGGCCGTTATGGTGGCAGTCTCGCCTTTTTGAGGGTCAGGATACTGCACGGTATGGAAAACCTTGCTCTCCAGGATGTTCAAGATGGTTTGCAGGTCGCTGTTGGCAATAATCTCCCAGCGCATGTCCAGCCGCCGCTTGACGGCTATAATCTCCATGGCCATCTTGCCGGAGGCAAGCCGTTCTGCTTTCGTCAATCGAAAGACCCCAACCTTAAGCTCGGTTGGGGTCTTGATTTGGGTTCCGTTTATGCTCACTCCCAAGAGGTGTCACCTCTTTTCTTGCCCGAGGCGTTGCTCCTCAAAGATGCGGATCTCTCTCAACCGCTGCTCCAGCTTCTTAAGGCCGTAATCGTCGGCAATAAGCGTGCCGATGTGCAGGTGAATTTCCGGTGCGGTTACAGGAGTAAACCCTCCTCTGGCTCCACCCCCGCCAGCAAACACAGGTGCAGGGGCTGCCGTTACGCCAGCCAAGCTCTCGGCTACCGTAGCTACTGCAGCCTTCACCATGCCAACGTTGCTCAGGATACCTTCGGCATACATCCGCATGAAATTAGGTGCCCATCGGTCGGCATACCGCCCCGGGCCTTCTTCGGTGGGAGAACTGAAGCCCAGGAATCGCATTAGCGCAGTTGCGACTGCTCCGCCGGCGCGCTTTACAGCATCGATAGCGCTGCGTATACCGGCAACGATGTTGTCTATGAAATTTCTGCCCCATTCTCTTGCGGTGTCCACAATGCTCAAAATCTTTTCCTTCGCACGTGCAAACGGATCCACCAACCGGCTGTAAAGCAGGTCTTTCAGACTCGTTACCTTGGACAACATGTTGCCCCACGACTGGACAACACGGTCCTTGATCTGCTGTGCAGCGTCCACCACTCTGTCCCTAGCACTTCCAAACCGCGAAGTGATAGCCTGTTTTATGTTCTCCCAGGTTCCCGGAGCGCTGGCTTTAAGCTCCTCCCACCTGGTAGATATACTTGTCTTAATGCTTTCCCACATAACAGGAGCATTGGCCTTGAGCGTTTCCCATCTACTTGCTATGGCGGTCTTGATGTTTTCCCAGGTAGGCCCCGCGTTTGCTTTGAGGTTATCCCACCTCGTAGATATGCTTGCCTTGATATTCTCCCACGCGATCGGGGCATTGGTTTGCAGTTCCTGCCATTTCATTTGGATGGTAGCCTTGATGTTCTCCCAGGCCAGAGGCGCATTGGTCTTTAGCTCGTTCCATTTGTTGGCTATGGTAGTTTTGATGTTTTCCCAGAAACCGGGGGCACTGGTCGACAGCTCCTGCCATTTACTCTGCACTATGTTCTTTATGTTGTTCCATAAGATCCCGGCCTCATCTTTGAAGGCGCTCCATTTCGATGATACCCAGGCGGTAAAATCGCCCCACTTTCCTTTTGCGCCTTCCCATAGGTTAGCGGCCCACTCCTTGAAGCTGCTCCACTTTGCCTTGATGCCGTCCCACAATGGACCGGCCCAGTCGGCAATCCATCCTTTGAAGCTGTCCCATTTCGCCTTAACCCCTTCCCAAAGTCCGCCGGCCCATTCCTTGAAACCTGCCCATTTGGCTTTAATGCCATCCCATAACGGGCCAGCCCAACTAGCAACCCATTCCTTAAAGCTATTCCATTTCTCCTTGACGCTATCGACTATCCACTGCCAGAAGCCGCTCCAGGTCGGCTTTGCCTGTTCCAGTGCACCCATGTCAATTTCTGGCAAAGCTATTGCGCCTACACCAGTGGGAACTTCCAGAGACGGTGCTGCAACCTCTCCCAATCCAGCCGCCGCCCCTTCTGCAGCATCGACGGTCTGCTCCATAATCTGGTGTACCTCATCAAAGGACTGTATGTTGTCGTTGGTTGCCTTGTTTTGTTTCTTCTGCGCCCGACCGAGTTCGTTTAGCGCCTTGGACTGCTGCTGGGTCGCGGATGTGCTGCTCCGGATGCTTTGGTTAAAGCTATCCGTTGCACTCTTGGTTGCTCCCAGGACCTTTGCAGTATTGGCCCGCATAACTGCTGCGCTGTACTTTGACCAAAGCCCTATCCCGATACCTAGAGCTGCCGATATAGCCATAATAATAACGCCGAGAGGCCCTAGCGCTGCATAGAGCGAATACAGTGCCGTTCTGAGTGCCTGAATAACACCAATGTGGGTAATTCCCGCCATAGAAGCAAGGTGTAGCTGGAGCTGGTAGATCTGGATTGCGCGGGCTATAAACGTAAATAGCGGTGGCCCGGCTGCCAGCGTGCCGTTCAACGCCTGGACTACGAGGGTAAGCCCGTTTATGATCGGGATAGCGACCTTGAACGTTAGGAATGCGGTCGCAGCCCAGATCACAAGCGGCCTGATAACCGACCAGTGTGCGATAATTGCCTTGGCAACTCCTACTGCGAACGCCCAGAATGAACGCAGTGCTCCAGCAACCATGCTTACCGACGCGGCGACATTCGGGCCAAACGCTTGTGCAAGTGCAATCTGCAACGCCGAGATTGTGTCCAGTCCCTGCCTCCTGAGATTGCTGAACGTTGTATAAAAGGTAGTTGCCAGGTCTCGAATTCTTTGGAGCCATCCGGTTAGGCCCCTGAACAGGCCAGAGGTAAGCGCCCCTATGGTCATTCGCCATACGTCTTTGATGGTGGAAGTGACACCCTGCCAGGTGTTTTGCATGTTCTCCATCATATTAGGAAAGCGTTTCTCCATGCCTTCGATAAGTACCTGGATAGCCTGACTTGCCGGGATAAGCCCCTTCTCAGAGAGCTTCATGACCTCGGCAGTGGATTTGCCCATCGCTTCGGCCAGTATTTCCCAGGCAGGAACTCCTGCCTCCGTGAGCTGGCGCATTTCTTCGCCGGTCACTTTAGCCTTGGCCCGCATCTGACCTAAAGCCAAGGTGATGCGGTCGATGCCTACTTTACCCAGACCAAGGCCGGCAGCGGCATCACCCACAGCCCGCAACGTGGGTAAAACTTCCCCAGCAGCAAAGCCCATTGCCATCATCCGCCTGGAAGCTTCAAGCAGGTCCGGGTACTCAAACGGCGTCCTTGCTGCGAACTCGCCCATTTGCTCTAAGAAAGCCTGCGCCTTCTCCGCGCTACCAAGCATGGTGGTAAAACCTATCTGGGCCTGTTCCATCATGGAGTTGAAGTTGATGGCCTCGCCTACCACAGCCTGGAAGCCACGCCGTATGGCCTCGAAGAAGCCTATGCCTAAAGTAACGGACAAGGCCCCTTCGAAGATGTCGCCTAGCCTGAGACTCGATGCTCGGGTTTGTCTTTCCACCCGGGCCAAGCCCTGTTCGTATGGGGTCGTATCTATTCCGAGTTTGGCCAAAAGTTCGCCGACGGTCATCGGTTTCTCTCTCCTAACAAGTTAAAGGACAACTAAAATAATCAACGAATACAATTAGAGACGACTTTTACCACAAAGGAAGGTGTGACAATGGAACTAGTCAAGCGCAAGAAACATTCGGTACTTGCCCGCTGCGAAGCCTGCGGCAAGGAAATGGAAATTCCATATGCAAATACCCTACGCCCACATATGCCCGCCATAGACCTAAAAGCTGCCGTCCGGTGTGCTTGCGGTGAATACCATAATTTGATTGTTGAACCCGAAAATAGCCGAACAAAAACAGCATATTACCAATCAGAAGACAAGCCCTTGAAATGTCCGCGTTGCGGCTCTTCCCAGCTTCACGCCGGAGATAAAGGATTCAGCCTTGGCAAAGCTGTAGCAGGTGGCGTTCTAATTGGCCCTATAGGATTACTTGGCGGCTTAATCGGCAGCAAGAAAACTATGATTACCTGCTTAAAATGCGGCTATAGGTGGCAAGCAGGAAAAGGATAATTCCTTGCCAGCTACCACGGTCCCTTCAACCCCTTGGCCCTCGCCTCCCGGATAAGCTCGGCCCAGCCATCTCTCTGCTGGGCCTTTTTCGTTAACTTCTCCACTGCCTTCTTCATTTCCCTGCCGATAAACGCATCCGGTTCTACCTGCTTCAGCCGCTTCCTGGCAAGCATACCTGCTATGGCACTGAAGCCGTTGGTAATCACGGCAGCCAGAAAAGCCCAGTGGTTTCGCATCTCATGGTATTCCTGCATGAGTTTCTGTCTCTTGAGCTCCTGCAGGATGGCCACCAGTTCGCTGGGCCTGAGCTGCCGCATCTCCTCCAGCGTCCAGCCGAACTCTCGGGCCAACAGCACAACTACTTCTGGGGCAAGCCAGCCTGCGCCAAGCTCAGCATGGGCTTCAGCAACCTCTTTATCCCCAAAAAATTTACGTCAACCAACGCCTCGACCAACGCCTCTAGCTCGCTCATGTAGGCGTTCTTCACGTCCTCCTTGGTAAGCTCCGGGAATATCTTCGGAAGCTTTGAGTAAAGCAGGTCAAAGTTGGCTTCACCCAGCAGCTTGCCCAGATCAACCCTGGAGATATCGCCCTTACTCTCGGGGAAAAGCTCCCGGATTAGGGCCTCCAGCTCACCTATCTTTTTCTCCTGGACGTTTATATCCTTCCCGGCAAAGCTGACTATCCTGCTCCGCATCTAATCACTCCCTACAGCCTGAAGTACAACGGGCCTACGCCTTCAAAGTCGATGCTTTCCTTCACCAGCTCATCGACAGCGGTTTCTATGCCTTCCGAGTTAATGAGAGCAAAACCCTCCAGGCACTTCTGGGAAGCACCGCTGTCTACGAAAAGTTTGACTACAATTATCTCGCCCAAACTCTTGAAAAAACTGTCGTCGCCCCAGTAGGCCTCGGCGCTGCCGGACCAGCCCTTAACCGTGCTGATGTATTCCTTCCAGCCCCCGCTAGCAAATGTAGTTGCTTCCGCGTCTTCTGCTTCCATGTCAACACTCCAATTAAAAAAGCCGCCACACTGCACCAGCGTCAGGGCCTGACCGGAAACGGTTACCACGTCGGTGTCCAGCAGCGGAGCATCGAACACCACATAACCCCCGGCCCGTTCGAGGGTAAAGCCTGTTGTTATGACCACGTCATTCTTTTTAACCGTTATCGCAGCATCGAGCGGCCAGTAGCGGTAAGTCGGATTGGTTACCTGGTAACGCCTATAAGTCGCATCCGGCGTGGTCGCCTGATTAGTAAAAGAGACGGGGGCGGTATTCACGTCGCTGACGTAAACCGCCCCTACTTTGCCTGCTATTGCCATGCTAAATCACCCCGCTAGGTCAGGGTAATGGTAAGTTGTCCTGTGCCCTGGAAGTCGCAGGAGAAACTGCCTTTATCATCTACAGGCATCTCTATCGAGGGTTTTACAAAAGCGTTTCCTGAGAACTTCCTTGTTGCATCAATTCTTAACTCCAGGCTAACGGTTTGCCCGCTGTTCCAAGCGTTTATCAGGGCTACTTGGCCGGTAGTATCGGTTGGTACGAAGTTGCCTTCGAAAGAGCCTGACCACTCTTTTAGGCCGGCCAGATACTCTTTCCAGCCGTTGCTATCAAAAGACGTGATCTCGATATCATCTGCACCAAGGTCAAGTGACCACGTACCTATTTCAGATACTTTGTTGGCGCCGATATAGACGGCTCCACCTTTGCCTGCGATCGCCATTATCAGCCAACCTCCTTAATCACTCTGAAATTGCACACAAATAAGGCCCTGCCGTTTTCGTCTCTCGGTAGGGCCTCCGGACTTTGTCTTGCCCGTACGAGCAGATATCTGCGTCCATTAATCGTCGCTTCGGTTAATCCGTGCAGTACGTTTCGGGTCTGTTCTATTTTCTGCCTTCCAGCGACATAACTTTTATTTCGCACCAGTACCTGCAGTCCAGGATATTCCACGCTGCTGTGTAAGTCTGGCGGCTCCCCGGCATACTCGAATAAGGCAACGACATTATCGGGAGCTGCAGGTAACTGCCCCAAAAAAATATCGGTGCCGACCGTGCCGACACCGTTTATCTGGAGATAGTTCCCGATGTCCTCCGAGAGCACTATTCAAACACCTGCCTCAGCCGCCTAGTTAGCCTAGCGGCAAGTTGCGGCGCAGCTTCATTTACCGGGTTCTCAAGATATTTCTTGCCCGCAAAACCTGGATGGTGGACAGTTTTGCCCAGAATGACATAATTGCCGTCCTTGCTGTATTTCGGCAATTGCTTTGATTCGTACTCATTGACCGGGCCGCCTTTCCACTTGTTTGCAGGGGCCGCCAGCACTTTAGCGTTTTTTGCCGTTATGGCATGTGGGCCGTATCCCTCGTGCACAATAACGGCATACGGCGCCGCCGGTCCTCCATAGCCCATCTGCACCGTCACCTGACCACCACTGTATTTCGGCTGTTCAACGTAACCGGTACTTTTCAGCGTTCCGGTATCCACCGGACACTGCTTTTTGCTCTCCGTCATAATGAGCTCTGCTTCGGCATAGAGCGCCTTACCTGCCTCGACCAGCGTACGTTTGCCCAGCTTCTCCAGGGCGCGCCGCAACTCTCTTGTGCCTTTGACCTTAACCGTTATCCTCACATGTTCACCACCTTGTGGTGGGCGCTCCCCGTTTCATCCGGCAGGACTTCAACCGAGAGGACAACTGGCTGCGAGCCGTCCGGCAGGGTAATCCGGTCCTGGACGCCGACGTTCACCGAGCCGTCCAGGTAGACCTGGGCTGTACTGACGACCTCCCTTCCGGTCCTGTCCCGTACCAGCTTCGTCTTGCGCTGCACAAAGGCAGAGTATGTCACAGGAGCACCGTATACAGGCTCGCTGTAGGCGTTGGTTCCCGAGAACGGCTCCACCGTCACCGTCTGCTTGAACCATGCTAAGAAGTCGCGCTCGGCCATCCCATCATCCCCTTGGCGAACAGGAAGTCACCCTGGTCGGCAAACGACGGCGCGGCTACCGAGCCAGCCCGCTTCTCAAGGTCGTCCGCCAGCTTGCGGTAGGCCTCGGCCTTCTGGCTCAGGCTCACCCGCAGGTCGCCCACCTCTTTATCTGCCTGCCGGCTGAACCTAGCGGCGACCGCTTTTGCGGCGCGGCTTGCCGCTAAGAGGACGTTTGTCGTCTCGGTCAGCAGGTACGTTATCTCCTCGTCCTGGAGGAGCTGGTCGGTCTGGTCCGTGTCTCCGATCAGGAACCTCACCTTGTCCTTGTCGCTCGCCGCCGGGTTGTTGCTGTACGACCAGGTCATCTTCGCTCACTTCCTCTATCCATCCCAGCACCCTAAGCTCCCGGAAACACGCCCAAAATTCAGCGCCGGGCGGCAGGAGTTCACCCGGCGCTATCATTCTGTTTCCGGCAGGAATTGGTACTCTAGCCCTATATCGCATCGTAGAACAGCACTCCGAGGTCGGGAGCTACTACCTTCATATCATAAGCCATCTCGCCTTCTACCCTATCCGAAGATAGGTGCTCCATGCGGAACCTCTTGATCCGGTTGCCCTGTGCACCCGCTCCGAGATAGCCCGTCCAGGAGAAGGTGTAGCCACCAGACGGCTTGAGAAGCGAAGGAGCAGGGGCGGCGTAGACCAGGAGCACTTTGCTCTTGAAGATCAGGTCGGTGTTCTCGGTCGCGCCCTCAGCGGCGGTGTTCACCACGCCCCAGGGAACCAGGAACTTGTCCACGCCGAACAGTCCGGCCAGGATGTCCTCGGTGATGACAGCCCGCTGGGTGTACTTCACGCGGTCAAGGATCTTGGGGTGCTCGGTCAACACATTAAAGACGTCCGGGGCAACTACCATAACATTGGGCTTGTAGCCCGTCTTGCTCGCAATAGCAAGCACGGAGTTCTTAACATCCAATACCGGGTTAGAGTTAGTAAAGTCGCTCCACTTGACGAACTGGTTGCCAGTTGCCCCGGAAGCGACACCCTGCCGATCGGTGCCCCAGACACCGGTAGTGAAGTAGTTATTGGCCCATTGGGTCTCGCGCTTGAGCAGCAGCTGCTGGGTTACCCACTCGGTAGCGTCCCGATCAAGGTTGATGGGCGCATCGGCATTGGCACGGGTTGGGTCGTCGATGTCCTTGTGAACGGCATAGATGGGGCAATAGTAGGTCGGCGTGTTGTCAACCCGCCAGCCGCTGCCAGCAGATTCGGTACCGGGTGCCCGCTCCTGGGCTTCTACGCGGAACCAATCTTCCTTGAGGTACTTAAAGTACCTGTCGGACTGTTTCTGCACCGGCACATTCGGAAATACCTTGTCGGCAATGAAGCCCTCAGCCGACTGGATGTAGGCAATCGAGATATTGGTAAGCGGTACGTTTACGTGTAGATCTCCAGGGGTTGGGTTGGGCATCTTCCTCTACCTCCTTACGTCAAACTCTAAGCTAGGCCGCCGTACCGGGGACTGCGCCCATAGGCAACAGAACAACGGAGATAATCTCTCCGCTGGCGGCCGCGCTCTGTAGCGCAATACCGGCAACGTGGCTTCCAGATAGTGCTCCGGTGGTGGTATTCGCAGTAGTCACCACGGCCGTCTTGGCTTTTCCGGTTGCGTCGGAGGCAACCAGAGCGCCTTTAGCGACCGCACCGCCGGCAACGACTTTGGTCACGCCGTAAATGCGCACCTGAGCCGCCTGGCCAGCAGTAGGCTTATTCTGGAGCACGCCCGTAACAGGCTCTCCTGCACCAGCTAAAACGGCTTGCCCGTTGGAATCCGTCTTGACAAAGCAGTATTGGTTCGCCGATAGATCCGCTCCAGCGATCAACGTGATGTCAAACACAGGAATTTCGTATGCCATGCTACATCACCCTCCTTTGGGTCTCCTGGAGGTACTCGGTGTATAGTTCGGGGTGCAACTCCAGGGCCTTAGCTATTGCTTGCTCTTTGGTCATATTGGCATCTTTCTGCACCAGCGAGTTAGCCACGGCCTCAATCTTGGACATAGCAGAGCCACCAGCCAAGCCGCCGCTGCGTCCGATTTCAGCGAATAAGGCACCCTTCCGAATAGCTTCATCAGCCGCCTTCAGCACGCCCTCCAGCTTGGCGTACTCCTCGGGAGCCTTCTCGGCCAGACCCTTCAGCACCAGGCCGAATTCTTCCGGCTTGGTCGGCAGGTTGGCGAACTCGGTCGCAGCCTTCTGGATGAACTCCTTGCGGGCCTGCTTGTCGCGCTCTTCCTTCAGGACTTTCTCCAGCTCCTCGGCCTTCTTAACTGCGCTCTCGTGCTCTTTCCAAAGCGCCTCTATTGCAGGCCGAACTTCTTCGGGAATACCGGAAAAGTCCCAGCTACCATCCTCCTTCTTGGTGGGAGCGGGGTAGCCGTACTTTTCCTTTTTCTTTTTGTCTTCTTCGCTCTTGGCCTTCTCGGCAGGCTCGGGGTAACCATAACCCGCAAGACCGGCCAAAGTCTTGATGATGTCTTTCGGTAGCTCATCCTTGTATGCATTGAGAAGTCGTAAGGCTCCTTTTACGGCGTTCTGAGCCTTATCGCTGAGCTTTGCGGCCTTGAGCACTTCGTCTACCTTCTTCTCGTCCTCCAGTTCAGTCTCAAGCACGGCTTTTAGAATTTCCTCCATCGAACTTCCCTCCTCAGATTTGAAAAGTAAAAAGCGCCGTTTGTTGGCGCCTTTTGGTACCAGCGAGACTTCAACTGCTTCCAGATCACGTAGCCTGTTCACACGTTAAGCCACCTCCTCGCGTATGCCGAAGCCACCAACAGAAAAGCCGGTGTATTCACCGGCCTTGATAGCATTCCATAACCTGTCATCCGAAACGTGCACACCTAATACCCAGCTTCCCTTCTTCACCTTTTGTCCGCCCATTTCGAAGTCATCGGGCGCGATGTAGCTCTCCACTACTTCGGCTTGGGCCTTCTTGCTGTGCCTGTCGCCAACCACGCGCGACTTTACCAGGAATCGGTGCGCCGCTTTTTCGATTTCATCAGCGGAGATGATGTCTCCCTGGCTGTCTACAGTGTCGGGCTCTAAAACCACTCCGTAAACCAGTCTACGTTCCTCGTCCGCTTTAAGTATCGCGGCGTGATACTCCTTGGCTACTTTCGCCCTGGCTACGTCTATCTTCTGCGGTTTCTCTCCTGGCTTTGCCCACACCAACCACTTTTGACCCTTCTGCCTCAGCTCGCTTATGACATCAGCGAGGTCATGCTTTTCAGCATAAGGTGTCTGGTCTTCAGGCTTATCGATCAGCCAGACTCGGCGACCGCCGGGGACAGGCGCATACTCGATAAGAAAGCGGCCCTTCAGCCGCTCTCCATGCAAGAATATCTCGAACATATGCTCGCGCCAGACCCCGATTTCATACTCCCCGTGATCCAGCGCGAAGAACTTGGCATAGCTATCCGCCGCCGCTCCCGCTCCTCCGGGTTCGGCTACATAAGGCTCCTTTACTCCGACCTCCAGCCACTCATCCGGCTGCGCGAGCTTGAACTGCCCCTGAAGATTATCATCCGGCGGGAGGCTTATCAGCCTATCCCCGCCTGCCTCCCGGTTATCCTGGGTCCGCCCGAGAAACACCGAGAATCCCCACAGCTCTCCTTCCCTCGCCTCGAACCGGAGATCTCCATGCAGGCTATGATCGGTCTTGAGCAGGTCCTCTTCCTCCATTTTCGCCTCTTCCTCGCTTAACCCCCGCCAATGGTGATGGTAGGTGTTGTGCGAAATCACCGGGCAAAGGAACGTATGGGTCAAAGTGGTAATATCTACGAACTCAGTCTCCTCATTCTTCACTTTCACTTCTTTGACCAGTGCACCCCAGCGCCCGTCGCCGAGGTCATACCAGCGACGCATCTCGCGTTGCCGGGCCTCACCATCCAGCCATTTCTTTGATATGGCCAATCGGTATTCTCCATCACGAACGCTTCCAAGAGTAGCTGGGACGCCGAGCGACGCCGCGAGCAATAGCACTCCATAGGCCAAGCTTAACGAGGAGGTGTAAAATACCTCGTTGCGTTTGTCGCTTGTCCCATCACCTGCAAGCAATCCCTGGAGCAACGCACGTCGGCAATCTTCTGGTAGCGAATAAACAAAAGGCGGCAGCTTCTTTTCTAGAGCAATTCGCCCAAAATCGTAATGGAGGTTATCCAGGAAACTATTCGGTTTAAGCAGTATATCAGCGCACCTATTCGGATGTTGATACTCAAGAAAATCACAGCCAGCTATTTGTACCAACTGCTTGATTCTCTCGAATTTAGGCCTAGGCTTTTGGGTAATATGGAGGTAACTCTGGCGCCCATCCCCCCGGAAGTTATAACACCCTTCGCTTACATACCAGCCAACGAGTTCCCAGAACTCCGGTGTTACAGGATAGCAACTCGGCACAGGTTCGGCAGGCGGCCTCCCTAATACCAAGGCATCTCCCGGCTTAATATCTTTAGCGTCCTTCCATTTTATGGCTTGACGAAGCTTCTGCTTCAACTCTTGCTCCTTTTCCTGTCTTCTCCAACGCTTGTCTCTGTACAACCACCGAATTCTAGAGGCACCATCAATCACCAATAACGGATGATCAGTTGAAGCCCGAATTACGCCAATCCCTAGGGCCTTTATTTCGACAACCGCCCCTTGCTTGCTTGTGTATACCCCCTCCACCTTGGTTAGCCGCCCATCATCATACAAAACGTCACCAGGCTTAACCTCGCAGATTGGCACTATCCGGCCGTCCTTAAGAAATACAGGAGTCTTCGGGTCTAAGCAGAATCGCCCTCTGCCATCGGGCGGGAACATCTTATGCCAATTCTCGCTCCAGAACTCCGCCGCCGCTTCTGCGCGCGTGTCTCCTTCCTCGAGGTCCGCTTTCTCGACCAAGCCCTTGAGCCATGTCGCGAGAGCCCGATCCCACACATCATCCTCCCAGCCATGCTCCTTAACCCAGTTCTTATCGATCAGATCAGCGACTTCGGCCTCAGCATGAAAAGCCCCCACATCCGGCATCTTCACCGCCAGAGGTCGCGCCTTTTCGCCTTCAAGCAGGTAATACCGCTCGCCCCAGCCGTCTTTTACCCGCCAGACCGACTTTCCGCCTTCCGAAGCGATCTTTTTCAGATGCCGCCCCTCATCCGGCTCCTCGCCGAATTTCCGCATGCTCGCAAAATACGCCCGCTCCACCGCCCGCTCCTCGGGGCTCTTTGCTTCCTCAAGCGCCTTTCTGATCTGCCTGATCTTCCTCGCCACCTCTCCCGAATCCCCGAAGCGCCTTACCGCCTCCGGGTGGGGCAAAACAAAATCCGCCCTCTCTCCGAGAGCGGATTTCGCAACCTGGCCTAACGCCACCACTATCCGTGGCCCTGCCCTATCGAGCTCGCCCGCGATCCATTCACGCCACTCTTCGATCTCCTGCTCTTCCAACCCATTTCTTTTTGCCACCGGGACCACACTGCCGATCCAAGCCTGCTCTCTCGATACGCCGAGCGGGTCGAGATAAAGCCGCCGAAAAACCTCCCCCGCCGGCCCAGAAAGCATCTCTCCCCTCGCCGCATCGATCTGAGAAGGAATCGCGCTTACGAATGCTATGGGCGCTCCCTGCCTGCCTGAAGGAGGCACCACCTGCTCCACCGACTTCTGCAGTACCTCGCCGCGCTTTGCCACATCTATCGCCTGCGCCGCCGTATACGGTTCCTTCCGGGTCGGGTCCACATCTACCACCCGCGCCCCGAGCCATGCCAGCTCCCTTTTTTCCTCATCGGGAATGAGCTCAAGCACTTCGCAGGTAATCACATCGCCGACCTCTGCCTCAACCTTGGTCGAAAACGTCTTGCCGAGATCGATATACTCCTTCCCGCCCACCTCGCGGGTGTTCTTCCACTCCTGCCCCATGCTCGGGAGCAGCCCGCCCCAGTAGTTATATGCGCCACCTTTGGTAATCTGCTTAGCCAATACCTTGACCTTGAGCTCTATGACCTTCTTGAGCTTGAACCAGCCCTCTTCTGCCCCATCGAGACTATATCTGCTATCCGCCTTTTTCGCCACCAGCCCCTCCGAGCGGTCCTGCCCGAAAGCCCACCGCGCCGCCACCTTTACCTCCTGGGCCGACCGGCACCACTTAAGCGGCGACAGAACGAGCGGGGCCTCCAGCTTCAGCCCCTCCAGCGCCTTCCTCCGCTCCGCGAACGGCCTCCCGGTCAGATCCCCGCCAAGATACGGGGCATCGAATACCGTCAGCACCGGGACCTCGCCGGCTCCGAGCTCGGGGTTCTTCTGGTTGAATACCGCGAGATCCGGCCTTGCCACTCGCTTCCCTTCCCTCAAAAGCCCGAGGTCGCAATCCAGCACAAAATCGCGGTCGAAAGCCTCCAGCGCCTTCCGGATCTCCGGCAGCTTCCCGAGCTGGTCCTCTCCCGCCTGCCCCTCAAACCAGAGCCTAATCTTTTCACCCCTCTTCTCTGCCACGCATCGAAAGCCGTTATGCTTCGGCTCCACCGCCACCGGCCAATCATCACCGATCCAATCCAAGAGCTCTTCCACCGTATACGCCTCGGTATAGCCTGCCATCGAAGGTTTCGGCGGGACGAACTTTCCAAAGGGCACGAGCCTCGCTTTCTCCACCCGCTCCGGCTTTCTCAGCACCCCGCGCACATACACCCGGTCGCCCTGCTCGACTTCTTCGAGCTCTTCGACCTCGAACCGGGGGCGGTCCTCCGCCAATTCCCCGGTCCAAAACGCGAAGCTCGACTTATTCCAGAAGCTCTTATGATCCGGGTGCGCAAACGCACCCTCACCTTTAGTGCTGGGCACTTCAAAGACAAATCGCCCGCCCGGCTTCAAGACCCGCCAGATCTCCGACATAATTTTTTCTTTATCGCTCAAATGCTCGAGTACATGATTCGCCCTTACCTCATCTGCACTCGCATCAGGGTACGGTATTCCATTTTCCAGGTCAGCCACCACATCTACTTGCGCCCCCGCCTCCTTATCAATGCCGATGTACCCCTCTGGTTTGGCATTTCCGCATCCGAGATCGAGCTTCACCACTTCGCCTTTTACTACTTGCCGCTTTAGCCCCTCGCGCCTCAACACCAGCGAGTAGCAGGGTATAAAATCCGCATGGCTCCCCTGGGGCGAATCAATGAAGTGCAGCCCGCCCTTCTTCTCCGGGTCCAGCACCTTCCTTACCGGCAGCCAGACGTTATCCGCCTGGATAAGAAAATACCTCCCGCTCTCATCCCGGTCCGCCCGAAACAGCACATCTATATCATTCGGATTTTCCTTTCCCGTTACCGCCGAGCCCACCACCGAGACGAAATTGGGGATCACCATGACCTCCTGCGGCAGCCCTTCGAGCCTCGCCTCGATCCCTTTCTCCTTCTTTACCGCCGCGAGCTTTCTCGCCTCCCGCACAAGCTGGCTCTCTTCATCGTAATGCCAGCCGCGCCGCTCGAATTCCTCCATCACATTGAGCGCCGCATTGACCACATTCTCGACCGCCTCGCCGCGCTTCTTCGCCGCCCCGAACCACTGATTGAGCCTGAGCCACGCCTGCCTTACCTCCCCATCCGGGGCTTCCTTGAGCTTCCCCGGTCGCATCTCGGCCAGGGCCATCTTCTCGAGAAAAGATGGCTCTTCCGGCCCCCGCCAGCGGGCCTTTCCGCCCGCCGAGGGCACCGCCGCCCTATGCAGGTCCCGCATCAACCAATCGGGAAGGTACTGCTTGGCTTTTTCGAGAATGCTTTCCAGATACTCGAGGCTCGGCACTCCCATCACCCCATAGAAAAAGCCGGACCATAAAGCCCGGCTTTCTTACCCGCTTCTTCTTCCGCTTCCGTGCAAACTTTATCCGCCTAGATCTCCTTCAGCCACTCGAATCCCGGCTTATCCTTATTCCACCGGTATACGGGCAGCCGCTTGAACCAGGCAACACTCTGCTGGGTCCGCTCCAGCCACTCGAGCAACTTCTCTTTCGAATCGATACCCACCAGATCCCATGTCCGCTTGGTCCAATCGGCGTTTTCCACCCTAGCATCGAGGTTTACCGCCTCATCCCCTTTGGGCCTCCTTTTTCCTCTCCCGGCCATCATGCCTCCTCCCTTCTCACCGTGGCAGTATCAACTCCACCGTTACCTCTTTATCCTTTCCCCCAAGTACCACTAGCTCCGCCTCGGTTAGGCATCCGTATCCGGTTCTGCAGGTGGAGATAATCCTCTCCCGGGGGATCGCCGCCGCGAACACATATCCGATTTCGCCTTCACTCGGCCACGAGAACGACTCGGCAACTTCATAGATTCTCGAGAATGAATTGAGCGGCTGCAGGCTGACTTTTCCCGCCTGCCCTTTGCTGGCGCTCCTGAGCCATTGGGGTGCCTCCTCGGTCCTGAACGTGTGCCCCCGGTACACCACGACCTTATCGATGCCCCGCCGCTTCAGCTCCTTCTGGGTCCAATTATACATCTCCCTCAAGATTCTGGCTACGGCCCGCCCGTAGCCATTGACCAATTTATCTGCCTCTTCGCTCGTGTAATCCGGCCAGTGGTCGGTCGGGGCATCGATGCCGAATTCGATCATCGCCACCTTCTGCATGGCGATCGATTTACTGCTGTTATCGCCCGAGGTGACTGCCCACTGGTGAACTATGTCGTTTACCGCGCTGTAGGCGATCCTCTGAATGCCCACTCGCTCCGCCACCGCCGCATCTACCGCCTCCGTGCCTCTTATGAACTTTGCTGCCTCCAGCGCTTCATCCCGGCTGAGCCTCCTGGCGATGTGTTTCACGAGGGTGTCCTTTGCATACGCGCGCTGTTCGCCGTCTGCGAATCTCTCATCATACTCATCCCTTTTGAGCCTCGGCCACTCGCCGACAAACATATCTTTGAGCGCCGACCTCGCCTGCTCCGCTTCATTCCAGGACATCGCCTGCTTGGGCGCTAGGTCCCGCCCTTTGATCTTGGGGCCGACCGGCTCCCAGAGCCTCCTCGCCTCCACCGCCTTCCCCCATAACGGGGTCCGTTGGATCCTCATCATGCTCCGGTTGACCATGCAGATCCTGGCCCCGTATTTCCCGTATTTCACTCCGTCATATCCCATAAAGGCCGCATAAGCCGAAGGGACGTTACCAATGTGCTCGAAAATCTCTGCCGCTTCGCCCAGCCCCGCTTCCCTCAGCCGCCGGGCCATGTCCAACGCCTGATTTCTCTCCGCCATCTCCTTGGCAATATCATCCCACTCCGCGATCTTCGCCGCCGGATCGATCACCACCCTAAACACTCCGGCAGGCGGAGCAACCGATCTCTCCACAGACTTGGGGTCGATCCATACCCCCGCCATCTGCACATAGGGCGACGATTCCGGGATCAGCCTTTCGCCGAGGAATTTTTCAATGTCCTCATCCACATCGCTGAGCACCGCCCTGTACTCGGCCCACCCCTGCGCGATTGCGGCATCCACTTCGCCGCTCTCCATCACCGCCGCCGGTTTGGTTATCCCTCTCGCCTCCGCCACCGCCAGCGTGATCCGGGCCTGGGGGTCGTCCACGCCGCGCGCTCCATTCCATATTGCGACCATCCGCTTGGCATAGTCTATCTCCGCCGCGCTCAGCGGCTCGGGGACCTCCGGCACCTCCACCTCCGCCTCCGGCTTTTCCCGGAAGCTCGGCGGCTTCACCCTCACCAGCCCTTCCGCGCACCTGCATCCAGGATGAAGAGGAGGGCCGCCGCTGCCGTCGGGGTATGCCCCGTGCACCTGCGCCCGCTTGTCCTCTCTCGCCATGCAGAGCGGGCAGAGCCGGTCATCCGGAGTGACGATCCACTTCCTCTCCCACTCCTCCTCTACCAGCAGTCCCGAATCTACCGCCTGCCGCCATGCCTCCCGCTGCCCCTCGCACGCCGCCGCGATGGTCTCGGTCCTCGCGATCATCTGCGCCCGCTGCTTGAGCAGTTTCTCCCGGTACTTATCCACCCGCTTCTGCACTTCTGCCGGGTCGATCCCCTGCCCGAGCTGGGCCCGCTCGTAATTGGCCAGCGCCGCCGCCCTCCTTGGATCGAGCCCGATCATCTGCCTGATCTGCTTCGCCTGCTCATAGGGGTGCCCGCCTTCCTCGAAAGCCCTCCTGACCACCACCTTGATCGCATCTTTGGTGTTCTGCCCCACCCCCGCCACCAGCTCCGCCCCGTGGGCCGCGATCCACTGCAGCGAGCGCGGGTTGCGCATGTCAAAGCTGAGAGCCAGGCGCGGGCCTTTGGGGGCCGCTTTCGCCACCGCTCCGGGGATTTTCCCCGCGAGATCCTGCATCGCCATCCTGCCCGCCGAAGCTGCGATCTCCCGCATCAGCTCCTCCATCTTCTCCGCAAACTTTTCCTCGAACGCGCTCATCCCCGCCGCCGCGAGCGCCGCCTCAGCATCCCCGCGCTCGACCGCCTGCGCCAGCTTATCGAGGTCGGTTTCCTGCCGGGCCGCCGCCACCGCCGCGAGGAACGCCCTCTCCACATCCGGGACCGCCGCATCCGCAATGCCGATGATGCGCCGCCACAGCTCTCCCCCGCCTGCCTTCTCAATTCTTTTCCCATACCTCGCCCTTTCGACCGCCACCAGCGCCATTACTACCCCTCGCTCGGGAGATTTGCGACATCGAGCAGATACTTCTCCAGCGCCTCATTCGGGAACAGCTGCGCTCCCGCTCCTGCCAGCTTGGAGATGTAATTGCCAAGCTCTTCCAGATCTACATCTTCGATATCCCCGTGCCTGATCTCCGGCAGATTCTCCAGCTTCCACCCATTCAGCTCGAACAGCCGGGGTACCGCATGGGTGTTGAACACCTCTTCGATCTCATCCAGGTACGCCCCGATCGCCACCGCAAAGAGGTGGGTTTTCGAGCTCGCCAGCGCAAAGCTCCCCACCTTCTGGACCCCGAGCATGATGAAATCCGCCAGCACCGTCTGCGCGATCCGGGTATCATACCGCTGGACTATAGCAGTCGTATCGAATTGCCGCCTGCTTCCGGTCGAAAGCAGGGTGAGGTCATACAATTTATTGCCCCGCTCATCATAAACGAGCGGCATGACCGCCCCCTCCTGCTGATCCCTCTTCATGCCCGTGACCAGCCGCTTGAACGCCTCATAACTCCCCCGCTCCTCCTCGGTCTCCGGGTTCGCGATCTTCTCCGGCACCCACACCACCGGGAACCCCGCCAGATCCCGCTCGATTCCTATCGCCTCGATCACCTCGATATTCTTCTTAAAATACCAGGGGCGGTACGCATTCCTCAGCACAGACCGCCCCTCGGGGTTATTCTTGCTCGACTCAGTTCGAAAAAGCAGAGCCTTCTCGATAGGGATATCCGTAAGCCGGTAATCCGGCGGCGCGAGCTGCTTCATCCCTTGAATGCCGCCATCCTCATCGAAGATCCAAGCATTGAGCGTCTCCTGCGCCCGGATCGGGATCTTCCGCCAGCCGATCCGCCCGTCATTGTATTTGCTTTTCCTGGTCGGGTCTCGGCTAGCCCCCTCCCTGCGCTTATACACGATCTCGTGGTAAGACCAACCGAACACCAGCATAGAAAGGATCTCCGTAACGGTATCATGCCAGGACTGGCTCATGTCGTACATGCACGACTCCAGAAAATCCGCCGCTTCGAGATCTGCCTGTTTCGATCCGCCCGGCTCTACCCGCCAGCTCGCCTGCCTGCAAAGCATCTTGATCGCGAACAAGATAGCCCCAATGATGGGATCATCATCCCGCATCTGCTTATACACCTTTACCGCCCGCGGGCCTCCGAGATCGAGCAGATGTTCCTCATAAACGAGCCCGCCCCACCGCTGCAGCCCGGTAACTCCGATTTCCGCAAAATAATCTTTCGGCATGCTAACGCCTCCAGACGCTTTCTCTCTCCACTATGCCCGGCCTCAAGACCGGGACAATACCCCGCTCCACTTCCATGACCGCATACCGCATGGCATCCATGAGGTGGTCATACTCCTTGAGCGGCACATTCGTTCCTTCTTTCCAGCGGTAATTTTCGATCTCATCGAGCCAATTCGGCAGCCCCTTAAAAGCAAAAAGCCGATCATTCCGGAACATCCCGGTCACCGTCTCGATCCCGAACTCCACCGCATTATTCGCGCTCCTCGCCGGAAGCTTATGCCGCTTGAAAACCTCGATATTCGCCGGGCTCTCCGGGTCGCACGCCACCGCATCGATCCGCTCACCCGCCGAGAGCTTTTTTATATCCTCCGCGATCTCCTCTGCGATCCTCCCCTGCCGGTAATACTCGCGGTAGATATACAGCTTCCTCCCCGGCGCCACCGCTACCCAGACCGCTGCTGCCGGGTGCTTCTCGCCAAATCCCCAATCTACCCCGATGACCCGCTTCCACTCCCTGGGTATCGCAAACGGCTGGACCAAATGCTTCTCCTGCCTGAAATCCTGATATATCAAGCCTTCGGGCCGGGTAAACATTCCGAGATAAAACATCTTGAACTTCCACTCGGGCATCGTTTTCCGCGCCCGCTCAAATTCTTCGCGGGGATAGGCCGGATTGAGTATGCTCGGAAACTGGGAGACGAAATAATCCCTATCCCCCTCTTTCCACTTATCAAAGATTTCGGTTTTGAGCCACCCCAGGTTATACGGGGTGGTCGTGCCCAAAACCTTTCCTTTGTGCAGCCCCGTCCGCCTCTGGGCCACATCCCACGCCTCGCGCTTCATCTGCCCCGCTTCATCCAGCCACACCGCAATGCAGTGCACGCCTTCGAGCCCGAGAGGCCGGTCCGCGCTGCCGAAGAACACCTTCCCACCCGTAGGCAGATAATAACACCTTTCGATAGCCTTATACTCGCCGGGCGCGAACTTATCCAGAAATCCCTTCGCTTCCGGGAACGTCACCCGCGACAGCAGCGAATAAGTGGGGGCCACCACCAAATAATTTCCGCGCGGGTGCCGCTGGATCTCGCGATACATCCAGATCGGGCCAAACCAGGTCTTGCCGCCGCCCGTGCCCGCTACCAGGAAAACATAACGCGCATCACTCTTCCACGCCCGGGTCTGCCCCGGATGCAGCTTGATCCGCGCCTTTCTCCTCCTCATCCAGCACCACTTCCAGTATCGGCGGCAGGGTCACCTCCTGCTTTCCGATCTCGGTCGGCTCGCCACGGCTCAACCGTTCTACCTTCACGGCCACATCGAACCACTTCACCAGATCGCCGGGCGACAGCTCAGACGGATCCAGCTCTGCCAGCCTTTCCAGCACCCGCTGCTGGAAAGCCACCGCCGCCCGCGCATGCCTATCTACCATCTCCAAACGCGCCTGCTCCTGAGCCTCCCGCGCCCGCCGGTCCAGCTCATCATCCCACGCCTCCGCCCGAGCCACCCACGACCAGCGCACGCTCCACCTCTGCAGCAGAACCTTGGATTTGCGCAACTGCTGAGATACTTTCGCCAGACTGCGGGCCGGCCCCATATCCCTATACGCACAGAAAGCCTGATACGCCTTTCTGCTCTCTCCCTTTTGCCTCTCCCATAACTCCATCCTCACACACCCCTAACCGGGGGATTGATCCGGGGATTAACCGAATCCTTCCTGAGCTTCACGATCTTTCTGCCCCACTTCTCCTGCAGAAGCCGCGCCTGTTCGAATTCCGCCCCACTTGACCGGTAAGCCGTAAGCCCACCGGGGTTATCGAGATGCTCGCAATCATAAGCTAGATAATTAAGCCTCAACACCCGGCGGTAGCGCCTTAACTGCTGCAGGGTCATATCATAATCCTCTTTGAGCGGCAGCCGTTCGTCATATCTGAGCGGGTGCCTGATATGGCAGCACACGGTAGCCAATATCGGCCTCACCAACGAAAACGGCTCATCGATGCGGTAAGCCATGGGATCATTCAACACCTGCATCCCCCAATAGCGCGCCCCTACATCCTCCGCCAGTCCAAAACCTTCCAGCAGATAATGAGCCGCCTCCGCCTCGCCCAGATCCCTCTGCATTCCCGGCCCCAACCTCTGCAGGCAGCGCACATCATCATCCGCCATTACCAGCCGCCGATCTTCGCCGAAGAACCGCTCCATGATCCAGTTCCTTACTGCCGCGATATTCCCCAGCAGCCGATCAGGGTAGGCCACAACCTCGCCGCCCTCTTTTTCGACATACTCATCGAGTTCGCTCTCCGGCACCGCCAATATCGCCTGCGGAGCCCACTTCCGGGTCACCACATTCCCTGCCCGGTGGCAGCTAGGTATCACCATCAGCATCCCGCTCATCCTCGCCCTGCAGCCTATAGCCCTTCGCCGCCAGAAACTCTATCACCGGCGCGCCTCTCATGATCCGCCCGCAGCCCAGCTTTTTCTGTCCGAGCTCCCTGCGCACCCGCTCCGAATCCCATTTGCCCCATCTGATATTAACCCGCTCCTTTATCCCCAGCACCTGCCACGCCTTGAGCCTGTCCAGCTCATTATCGAAATACAGCACCACATAATCATGCCGCTCGCCCAGCTCCTCGACCCATTCCTCCACTCCTTCGCGCTTCTGCCCTTTCTCCTCCATGCGCTCGAGCAACTTCCTTATCTCCTTCTCCCCGAAGCCGCTGAGCTCTACATCCACCGCTTCCGATTTAGAGAGCTCCTGCAGAAGCTCCGCCAGTTTCTCCTCATCCCGCTCGCCCTGGATCTTGTTCAGCGCCAGGTTGAGCGCCTTTTCCTTTTCGGGATCCAGGTCCACCACACTTACCTCAGCCTCCTCGATCCCGAGTTCCATCAGCACATTTAACCGCTGGTGCCCGCCCACCACATTGCCGGTCCTCTCATTCCACACGATCGGGTCCACATACCCGAATTCGACTATCGACCGCCTCAGCCGCTCATACTCCCGATCGCCCGGCTTCAGCTTCTTTCTCGGGTTATACGGGGCCGGGGCCAAATCCGCCAGCCTTTTCCTTTCGATCCGCATAGCGACCTGCACTCTAAACACCTCACTAAAAACCGAGAGGGCGCGCCTTTTACAGCACGCCCTCCCTTTAAGGGCTCCGAGGAGGCATTGGGGGAATAGCTTGACCCGCCTCTATTTTACCCCAAAACCGACAGCAAGAACTGCCTATAGACCCCCGAAAACCCGCCATTTTCGCGCCCAAGCAAAAAGCCCCGAAGCTCAATATTTTCAATGCCCGAAGCCATCTTCCCCCGCCTGAAAATCCGCCAATTTTACGCGCTCAACTTATCGAGAAATTTCCTGAGCTCTCTGACATCCTCTTCCGCCACCCTGCCGACCGCCTGCATGACCGCTTCCCTCACTTCCTCCACCCTTCGCTCTACCGTCCTCTGGCTGAGATACAGCCTCCTCGCAATCTCTCTGTGTCTCAATCCCACCCGGTACTTGAGCCGGTAGATCTTCCTCTGCTCGGGGTGCAGCGCCCTGAGCGCCCTCTCCGCCGCATCCACTACCGCCAGCACCGCCGCCCGCCTGACCGCTACCCTCTCCACCGCGCTGCCGGGCCTCCACTTCCCTGAGCGCCCGAGAACCACCAGCCCTCCCCCCGAATTCGGCAGGATTTCATCCGCTGCCTTCCTGAGCTCTGGCAAATGCCTCAGCACCCAATCCACGAACTTGACGCTCACCTCTGCCACGCTCTCACCCCCGGGGGCAGCCATAGATCCACAGTTGCCAAATAATCCACCGCCGCCCGCTCGGTCTGTCGGACCTCCCAATATCCCCTCGCCACCTCCGCGCCAAACGAGCCCTTTCCCTTTCTCATCTGCTCCCGCCAGAACAACCACGGGACCGCCCACCATCTTCCCTCCACCTCGGCCAAGATAAACGCGATGCCGCCGCATTCATACCACCGATCCAAGAACCGGGCCTGATGCTCCTCCACCCGCTTCCAGCTAATCCTTCCGGTTTCCGAATGTTTGGCATCAAATGCGATCCCGCACCCCCTGTACATGCCGAGGAAATCCACCGCCGCCTTCTCCTCGACCTTCGCGCCCCAGATTTTCCCGCTCCTGTTCCTGAGCGGGATCCAAGCGGTAGGTACTTTATGCACTACCGCCAGCCCCCGCTCGAAATACTGCCGGTTTGCCAGCTTGATCAGCTCCTCGAACGCCCTGCCTCGATTTGCATGCCCGAGCAAACCAGCCACCTCCGCATTCTCCTAAAACCAACGCCATCAATCCCATTCGGGGAGCCGATTTTTAGTAAGCCGGTAGTTATACGCAGCATAGATCGCCCGCGCCGCGCCGACAGAAGCATGTCCACCCAAAACCTGCGCATAAGACTGCGCCTGCCTGTTCAATTCCGATACAGATGTTTTTCTCAGCCTTTTGATCAGCCATGCGGTATCAGCCTTCGGAAACCGCTTGAGAAACATCCTTACCCCGAGAAAGATCTGCCCTTTCAGCGACTCCGGGTCTCCATCCCAAGCCCGATTTATTACATCAAGCACCCTATCCAGCATCCTCTCTCCATCTTCGCGATAAATCTGCTCAAGGGCACCCACCGCCGCAATGCATCGCGGCATGCCCGATCCGCCCCGCGAATACTGATACTCGATCACAAACCCATGCCTTTTCGCAATAGCGAGAATTCGCCTTGCTTCCCCATCCCCCGCTACCAATTTCGCTTTAAATCTCTGCAGCGCCGATACCGGTCCGCGATTGGCGTTGAAGTAATAAAACAGCCGCGCCTCCTCTTCCCTTGAGAGCCCTATATACACCCGACACTGCACCTTCTTTATGCCCATCCGCTTCGCCGCTTCGAGCCGGTGCTGCCCGTCCAGCACCCACAAGCTCCCATCCTCCCGCATGCTCACATAAATCATCCCGATAGCGCGCAGGTCGAAATCCTTCATGATCGCCCGAACTTTTGTCTCCGATAGCGCCCGCTGGTAGCGGACATCTGTTTCGATCTGCTCGACATCACAGAAATCCACGAACGAATCCCGCTCGTGATCCGCAAGCTCTTCTCTCTCAATATTTTTCACATTCGCCAGATTACCCTCCATGACGTCCTGCCTCCTCTCGCGCCTGCCTCACAGCGCCGCTCTCGCGCGCTTCTTCGCCATCCTCGCCGCATAGACCTCGCTGTTCAGCCACAAACCCTCGCGCACTTTCTCGATCCTGCCGCTCGACACAAACTCCTCGAAATACCGCCTGAAATCCTCCCGATCCCGCCTGAGCTCCCGCGCAATCTCCGCCGGCGACATCCCATCCTCATCCAGAAAAAGCACCACCAGCACATCGGTTGCCGGGGTATAGGGCCGTACAGGGGCCAATATCTCCTTTTTCGCCGCCGCCTTCTTGCACTCCCGGCACAACGAAGAATACCCATACCCCCGCTTCTTCTTCCAGCGATAAAACCCGCTCAGCGGGAGCACCCGCCCGCATGCCGGGCACCGCTTAGTCCTCTCCCGGGTCAATTATTTTTTACCCTCCTTCATCTCACTAGGCATTATCGCCTCAAAATCGATAACCCACACCCAAGGATTCACATTCCAGCCATACCCTCTCTTAGCATTGATGCGGTCCCAAATATAAGCAAAACCGCCAATATGGTCTGCCTTCCCAGGCCTTTCTCTCCCTTGCGATTTTGCTGCCATCACCGTATATCTACACCATTCACCAGAGTGATCCAGTAAAAATCCATTGAGAGATAACATCCCTTCCGCTATTGCATCCTCTTCCGTGACGTCCTGCAATCGCTCCACCCTGATATTTTTCACGCGAAGGAACAGCCGGGCCGCTTTCCTGGGCATGTGGATAGCTGGCACTTTTACTGCTGCTCCCCGCTTATATAAGGCCCCGGCTTCCTCGTTATCTAGGTAGGCACGCGCATTATAGGGATTATCATCAATCATCATCCAGCCAGGCGGAGGGCTATTACACCCCGTCCAGCGATAGTGGGTTTCTCGCACCCACAGGATGACGCCAGGTTGAAAAGGGCACATCTTCAAGAATTCTTCGTAACTCACTACTGATATCGAGCCCGTTTCGCTATATAATTCAAAACTTCCATCGTCATTTCTGAATGGTTGCGACTTTATAACCCTTCGCGTTTGAGTTTTTCTGCCATCCAATACTGCCCTGACCATTTCGGTAGAGAAAATTACCGGTTTTTCACTCCCCATGCCTCTACCTATTCCGGCCTTTCTCCGCCGCCTCTGCTTCCATTCGAACACGCCACTTCTCCGCCTCCTCTGCCAGGAACTTCAGAGCTCCATCCAGGTTCCAAAACCGAGCATCCGCATGATACTTAAGCCACACGCTCCGCTTATGCGCCTTACCCCAAAGCAGGACCGGGATCCCGTGCTCAAAAGCGATCCTTATCTCCATAGCCGTCCCGATATACGGTGCGGTATGCTGATCGGCCTCGGCCAGCACTACCGTTGCCTCCATGACATCCGCAACTTGTTTCTCCACTATGCCGATCACATCGGAGCAATCGCTCAGATCCAAGCCTGCCAGCGGATTCAGTACCATATATCCCGCCTCTTCGAGCACCTCTTTAGCATACATCCTCCACGACCATGCAAAATCCCAACTCACGCCATCCACCGGTCCCGCAAGGTACACCGCCGGGCGCACCTTTTTCGGCCACAATCTCCCTATTTTCTCCCTCACCACGGCCAGGTCACCTGTCTGCATACCCTTCCCCCCTCACTCACGATCCGCGCCTCGATCCTCTTCGGCTCCTCATCCCGAGGCTCGATATAAAAGGTCTCATGCCGAGATCCCCGCCCGACCACCCTGCAGTCATACAGGTCATAAAACCACCACGTGAGCCACAGCTCCGCATGATCCTTATACTTGAACTCGGCCACCCTCTCCCATTCGTCATCGCTGCCCGCCGGGCGCTTTTCAACGAACCACATCCGTATTTATCCGCCTCCTCTCGAGCGCCCCGATCCGCCGCGCCGACTCCGCCATGTTCCTCGCCCGGAGCTCGAGAATGAAATTCCAGCACCCCGCGCATACCCTCCGCCCCGGCATGGCGACTGCCTTCCGGCACGCCGCGCATATCCTCCTGCCATTCTCAGACCGCTTCTCGATCTTCATGCCCCACCGCCTCCTCTTCCTCATTCCACCTGGTCATGACCACATAGACCGCCGCCACAGAGCCCATCCTCTCCCTCACCACCAGCGGCCTCTTCCTGCCCGAAAACTCGAGCCGCACCTTTCCCATATCCTTCACCATCTCAAGGAGATCGATGAGGTAGCGGGCGTTCAGGTCCGCCCTTCCCCTGCCACGCAGCTCCGCCCCGACTTTCTCCTCCATATCTCCCACCCAGCCACAGGCAGATACGACCAGCCCTCCATCTTCCCCGGATAATCTCATCGTGGGCACCCTGCCCCGCTCTTCCTGTCCCAGCACCAGAGCCCTTCTTGCCGCCGCCTCAAGCAGCTCCGGAGCACACTCCGCCGCCCATTCCACGCCGCTCGGGACAACCCGCGCATAATCGGGGTAAGCATACTCCATGCCCCGCCACCAGATGCTCATACCCGCATCATCAGCCGCAAAGAGCCAGCTCTCTCCCCACGCGAGCGCCACCCGCTCCCCTCCAAACATCCGCGCCAGCGCCAATTTCCTGCCGGGCACAAGGACCCGCGCCCCTCCTGCTCCGCCCGGTCCCGCCGCAAGCTCCGCGCTCGCCCACGCCAGCCTATATCGATCCGAAGAAACCACATTCAGCACTCCGGCCCGATCCGCTTCCACCAATACCCCGCCGATCGCCCAATACTGCCCTTTGTCATACCACCTTCCGCCTGCCACGATCGCCCGCTGAAAAGCCTGGGTCTCGATCTCCGCCGAAGCCACCTCCCCCGAAAGCCTGTCCTTCCAATCCGGCGCCTCCCGCCCCTCGAGAACCCGGATTCTCCACTCTTTTTTTGCTCCCGCACGCAAAACCAGATCCTCTCCCTTGAGCTCGACCTCCGCCGTTTCTTCCGGGATCCGGGCAGCTATGCCCGCCAGATCCCCGCCATCGACCACCGCCTGCCCCTCTTCTTCCACTTCCGCCGGGGCCGACACCATCACCGCCGCATCCAGATCCCACCCGCTCACGCTGATCCGGTCCGCGCCCGCCGCGAAGAGCACAGGCCGCACGTGATATTCAACCTTCCGCCACCCTTCCTGAAAAACCTCAAGTTGCTTCCCCGCTCCGGCAAGCGCCTTCCGCGCTGCCTTTTCGATCTCATCTCTCCTCACCCGCGCGCGCATCAGATCTCCACCTCCCGCCTGATGCCGGCCAGGATCCGCTCCCCGATTTCCCGCATGATGCCCGGCCTGAAATACGTCACCCCGAAGCACAGCGGGCCGAGCCACACATCAGCCACCCAAAACCATCCATCCGCCTCGACTCCTATCCCGATCCGCCACCGCCGCCAATTGACCTCTGCGCCAAAGAGCCACGGACCCATCCTCAGCATCGAGCTACCCCCTTTTGCGTCTGCGCCAGCTATGGCTGACCGCCTCCTGTTTCTCCTTTCCCCCCGTGCCAGACCACCACCCTCACCCTCTTCCTTCCCCATTCTCTCGCCTCCGCCCGGCTGGGGAGAAACATATCGATCCTCCTGCCCTTGATCAAATACCCGGTATCCTCCGCCCTCCCCGGGCCGTACCCTTCCACCCATAACCTCGATCCCAGCGGAATTACCCGGGGATCCACCGCCACGGTCCCGCACCTCGGCCATGTGCCGGTCGCCGTCCAGTTCCCCGTGTAGCTGTACGCGGTAGCTATCGCCTCCATCTCCCAGCGCTCGCCCGCACCTGGGGCAGGCTCGCGCCCTTCTTTCCCCTGCTCAGCTTCCCCGCCCCTGCTTGCCTGTCCGACTTCTGCCCTGCCCTCTGGAACCATCTTTCCGCGCTCATGCAGGTTCAGCGGGCGCGGGTTCGCCAGCGCTATCCACGCCATCACCGCCGCCGCCAGAAGTACCGCCAGAACCGCCCGCCAGACCCGCATCTCCGCCACCTCCCGAAAAGAGACTGCCGCTCGCATATTCCAGTACCCGCTCCTTATCCTCCGGGCGGACCTCGCCCTCCTCCCTCTGAGGCTGCTCTTCCAGCATCCACCCGGGGATCGCCGGTATCGCCTGCTCGGGCCGCTCCATCCCCATCCTGCAATTGCACCGGTACGCAAACTCGTACACCCGCTTCCCCACCTGCTTCTTCGCGATTATGATCCCATCGCGGCAATGCGGGCACTTTACCCTGATCCGCGCCGCCGGGAGCTGGTGCCGCGACTGCCTGATCTCCTCCACCGCCCGGAGAATTTCCGCCACGGTCGGGAAGTGCACTGCCACCTCCAGCACCCTCTTCAGCGCCGCCTCCGCCAGCCGGAGATCCACACCCTTTTCGTTGAGCACCGAAAGCCATACCTCTGCGGTCGGGCTCAGATCCTTTTCCTGCATGCCCGGAAAATTGGCCGCCGCCCACGCCACCAGCCTTGCCGCCTCTCTCCTGGTCATCTCTTTCGCCCCTTTCCGCCCACTCTGCAAGCGACGCATAAGCCCTCGGGACCCTTCCGGCAGGTCTGCGCCTCCGCTCCTCTTCTTCCTCGAGCCGCCTTATCACCCAGCTCAAAATAGCCCGGTAATCCGACTTGTACCGCTTTCCGTGGGCACCCTTGTACGCGTCCAGGATCTCGATGCACCGCCTTACACGGTTCTCGTTTCCAAGCCGCGCCAGAAGCGACTCATACTCCGCCGGGGTCATAGACACATACTCCGCATACCTGACCGGCTCATTCTCGCTGGGGGGGGACAAAGGGGGGGGTGCATCTGCATTTGCATTTGCATCTACATCTGCATCTGCTTGTTTGCCATTGCCTTCCCCAAAGCCTTCCCCAAAGCCTTTGCCATTGCCTTCCCCAAAGCCTTTGCCAAAGCCTTTGCCAAAGCCTTCGGGATCGCCTTCCCCGGAAGAACCTAACGCCCAACTTTCCAGCGCCTGGGCCAACTGCTCCAGATACGGCTTTCCCAGCTCCCTCACCATCTCCGCCAGGACCTTGAACAGCCCGCTCCGGGGGAGCTCAGCCAGCACCTTGATTGCGCCCTCAGCCCGATTGCCGTTATCGATGGGATTATGCCGGAGGTAATTCACGATGAGCACCAGATCGGTCTTGGGATCGACCTTGACGAAATCATCCTCGACCAGCCTCGCAAACGCCTTGGCAAAGCGCTTCCTCTCCCATCCCAGATCAGCGCATGCATAGAGCTCCGGCAGGACGTAACACCCAAGCACGTTATTATGAGGAGAAGTCAGCAGGTAGAGCGCGAGCAGCTTGGCATCATCGCTCCACCCCCTTACCTTCTCATCCATCCAGAACCTGGACTTGATGTGTACGTACCTGCCCTCCCCGGTCATCACCGCTCCGCCACCCCTCCGCGCTCCACATGCACCTCGAAGAGGTGGAAGCAGTTTTTATCGACATTGACGTACTCTCTCTTCGGCGGCAAAAACATCGCCATCGTGACCTCATCGGGGATGAACCTGTACCGCGCATCCCGGATTTCGCTCCACGTGGGATACCTGGTGGGGTGGCTGATGCTGAGGTGCCACCCCGCCCCCTCCGACCGCCCCACGATAACCGTGCACTCCCCGAACAGATACGCCTCCGCGCCCGGCTCGAGCATTTTCTGCACATCCGGGGGAATCCTGAGCCTCCTCCATCCCCTCATGCCGCCGCCCTCCTCGCGCGTCTGATGCTGCCATCCTCGACCACCCACACCGCGAGGCCGGGGATTCCGGGATCCGCAGGATCTACCTCTCCCCTCGCCGCCAGCACGATGATCGTCTCGTGATTGAGCCCCATGAGCATATTGGTCAGCGCCATCCGGTTCGCCGGATCAAGTTGTTCGGCATCATCGATCACCATTACCCCGAGCCCTGCGAGCGATGCCAGCGCATCCTGCATCGCCACCCCCACCCGCATACGCTCCGAGCGCGAGAGCAGATCGATCTTGACCTCCTGCCCATCCTCGATCACCTTGATGCCATCCGCGCCGATCCTGATCACGAACCTGCCCTGCACGAGCTGCCTGAGCCGCGCATTGATCCGCTCCTCGATCGGGCCCAGCTTTTCCGCCAGCATCGCCTCCCTTATTCCGTCCGGTCCAAACGCCTTTACCAGCGCCTCGTACAAGCCCGCCTCCCGCTCGAGCTCCACCGACTGCTTCTTTAAGCCCTCGAGCCGCGCCTGCCACGCATCCCATTCCCTCCACGCCGCAAGCGCCTCCCGCGCCTCCGCGAGCTGCCTATCCACCTCTATCTGTTCCTGAGCCGCCTGCTCCCGCTCCTCCGAGCTGAACGCCCTGAGCCTCACCTCTTCAGCCGCAAGCTCCTTTTTCTTAGCTTCAAGAAGTGCCTCAGCCGACCTCGCCGACTCTGCCTGTCTCCGCGCTTCCTCTAAGCGCTCCTTTACTGCCTCCCACTGCCTCGAGAGCTCGCTAGCTCCCGCTACCCTTGCCGCCAATAACTTTACTGCCTTCTCATATTCCGCCCGCTTTGCCCGCGCCTCCATCCGGGCCGAATCGAGCATTACTTGCCATTCCGCCTTTTCCGCCGGGCACGCAAGGTTAGAGATGGGGCACCACCCATCAAACGCCTCCAGCCTATTCACCAGCCCCGCCGCCGCATCCATCTCTGCCTTGAGCCTTGCCTCTTCCTTTTCCGCCTCGCGCTGGGCCGCCAGCGCATCCCTGGCCCGCATCGAGAGCTCTGCCTCTTCAGCCTCGAGCCCTGCCACATCGCCGATCTCATCCTGCGCCCGGCTCTCCAGCGCCGCGATTTCCCTCTTGAGCACCTCCACCCTCTCCTTCGCTTGGTGATATCGTCCGAAGCTCTCATATCGCTTCGAAATCAGTTCTTCCCGCCGCCGCTCGAGCTCCCCGGCCTCAGCCTCGAGCTCCGCCCTCGCCTTTCTCGGCGGTACCGGCATCTCCCGCTTCGCCACCTCGAGCGCATCCTTCACTTCCTTCGCCTGCCGCTTTGCCAGCTTTCTGCGCTCGCGCAAGATTTTCTCTACCTCATCGAAAAGCTCGGGGCCTCCGCTTCCCGCCGCCTCGAGCGCCACCGACACTGCCTCTGCCGCCCGCTCTTTCTCCCCCTCGCCTGCGCCGCGTTCCGAAAGCCATTCCACCATCCGCTCCACGACCGCCTTTTGATCAAAGCTCACCCCCGCCAGCGCAAACAGCATCTTCTGCTGCTCGACTGCAGGAAGATCAAGAAAAGCAGAAGTATTGAGGCAGGCCGAGATCGCATCCTCTTCCGCCCCAACCTTCTGCATCAGCGCCGACTGCTGGGAGCTCGCATTCCCGCTCCAGCCCTCCACCGCCAGCCCGCCGGGTATCTTCCGGGCCACCCTGAGCGCCTTCCCTCCGCCGAGCCCGATCTTCACACCCACTTCCGCCTCTTCCGCTCCGCGCCTGATCAGGCCCGCCGCTCCAGCTCCCCGCCTATCCGTCCACCTGCACCGCCCGGTCAGCGCATACTCGATCGCGCCCACGATCGAGGTCTTGCCCGCGCCATTTGCACCCACCACGATATTCACCCGCTCGAGCTCCATCCTGCTCGCCGCATGATTGCGGAAATCCCGCATCCACACTTCCGCTATCTTCATACCTCCGCGCCCTCCTTCTTCGCCCTGAAACTCGTATAGCTCCGATCCACCAGCGCCGCCGCCAGCGCCGCCGCCTTCTCCTCCTCCGCCAGCAGCTTCTTCAGCTTCCGCCCATCCACGCTGAGATACTGCCAGGGATCCTCCCCCATTGCTTCCACGAGCTCAGCGAAATGCTTCGCATCCTCTACCGCCTTCGACGGCGTAGCCCAATGCCCCCACACCAGCCCGCCCGACTCCACCGGGCCGTTGGCCGCGCACCATGCAGAGAGAGCCTTCTTGCGGTCCTCCACCTGCCGCTCCAAAAGCGCCAGCTCTCCCGCGATCCGCTTTGCATCTTCCGCGCTCGCGCAAACCACCTGCCCGCTGCCGATATTCCTGACTGCCGGGCATACCCCCGCATACCCGCACCACGAGCACGCCGCGCCCGGCCTGGGAGCGAATTCTTTCTCCGCCTCGATCTGGGCGATCATCCCCAGCACCCGGCTTTCAGCCTGCTCCACATCCCGCTCATCGATGCAGGCATGCCGGACCACCCCGTGCCTCACGAACTCCAATCTCGCCTCGAATTCCTCCACCTGGGGGTACTCGCGCTTGACCGCCCAGGCATAGATCGCGAGCTGGGGATCCCTTTCCACCTCTGCTTCGGTCCTTACCCGCCAGTCGGTCTTATAATCCACGATGGTCGCCTTATCCCCATCGATTTCCAAAAGGTCCAGCACCCCCCAGTACATCACCCCGGGCGAGACCTCGAACTTGATCTGCTCCTCGATGCCCACGGTAACATCCGGGTGAAACACATGCGCCCCGCCAAATCCTTCTATAATGCGCATGACCTCTGCGAACCCCGCGCTTCCCAGGGCGCTCGGTTCCTGGTAGAACACCCGCGCCGCGATCTCCGGCAAAGCGGTGATATCGGTCTCCAGCCCCCGCGCCAGCAGGTGCCGGTCATACTCGGCAATGATCTTGTGGACCACCCGCCCGATGAGGACCGCCTCCGAAGCCGCCGCCGGGACCCTATCCCGGTACTGCAGCTTATACGCCCTGGGGCACGCCTCGAACAGACTGAACCTGGTATGGCTGTAATGCCTCACTTCCTCATCTCCTTTAGAACAGCGCCCGCTGGATAACCGGGACCTCTACAGCCGGGGCCTCTGCACCCGCCTGCCTCCGCCCCTTTTCCGCGCCGCCATCCTCCTGCCCGATCTCTTCCTCCGCTCCCGCTTCCTCCACCTTTTCTGCCTTCTTCTTCTCCAGCTCCGCCTTGAGCCGCGCCACCAGTTTTTCGAAATCCTGCCCCGGTTTCTCGATAACCGCCTTCCGCTTGGCCGGAGGCATGCCCAGAAGCACCATCAACCGGACCGCCTCCTCCCTGAGCCCGGGACCCTCTTCTTCTCCTTCTTCCGCCGCAAGCCCCTCTGCCTCCGCTTCGCCCTCGGGTTCTACCGGGACGGCATGCGGAAACAGATCATCTGGCGGCTCGTCCATATTGATCTCCGGCAGCAGCAGCTCAGGCAGCTTCTTCTGGCTGGCCGCCAGCACATCCACCATGCGCAGGTTTTCGGTGGCGAGATCCATCACAAAGACCACCTTTTTCTTGCCCTCCACCTGCACTTCTTTCGGCCTGATGACCAGCCTGAGCGGGATCATGGCGATCCTTCCGCCAGTAAGTAACCTGACCATCTCGATTGCCGAATTGAGGTTGACGATCGAGTGGTAACTCGAGGTATCGATCTGCCACACTCCTATCCCCGGTACTTTGGGCAGAAGAAACCTGAGCGTCCCCACCGGCCTGCAGTGCTGCTTCTTCGCCCACTCGCACTCGGCGGGGACGCACTCGATCTCCCGCATCTCCCCGGTTTCCCGGTCGATCTCCATGGCCGACTCCCCATCTCCCTTGCAGATGAGCCCGGTCCCCGAGCCGTAACGCCGGTAATACTGGGGAAAGATCTGCTCGGGGTCGTTAGTGGGGAACATCACATCCAGCGCCCGTGGCTGGTCCCCGTACACCGCATGGAAAGCCTTCGCCATCTCTTCCGAGGTGGGGCCTCCATCCGCCCGGCACACGAAGAAGTCCACCGCCTTCGGGTACTCATTCCCGGTCCTCTTCGAGGTCTGCTTGATCCCGAGCCTGATCTTCCCGAGCCGGGGCAGCCTCCTCACATCCGAAATCCCCTTAATGGGCATAAACCTTTTGCCTCCTCTCCTCTCTAGACCACATGATCCAGACCCGCATCGCCAGAAGATACAGCTTAAAATCGCTGACTTTTCCGCAAAAGCTCGCGATACCGCGCATCAGCCTTCCTCCTCGCTCGGCCTTGACCCGCTCATTTCCGCCTGCTACAATAAACCAGGGTGGGTTCATCAATAGGCGGCTCCCAGAGCCGTCTTTCCTTTTAGCCCTTTCCTTTCTCCCGCCTTTGCCCCGAGCTCCAGAACTCCCAGCTTCGCCGCGAACTGCTTGAGCTCTCCGATCTCCCGCTCGAGCTCGCATAGCTCCCTGATGATCCGTGCGAACTCCGAGAGCTCCGAGCCCTCCAGCCTGCCATCGGCAGCGATCGCCACCAGCCGCGACTTCACCCGCTCCGCGTCATCCATCTCCTTGAGCACCCCAAGCACCACCCCGGCGAGGTTGTCGCATTCATAGTCGTAGGCGATCACCCGCCCGATAGGGCATGCCCTCGCGCACCAGCGCCCGGGCAGCGCCTGATCGCCATACACTTCCGCCATCTTCAGCACCACCTCCGGCGGGGCGATGGTATGCCCATTTTCGTAGGAGGTGAGCGTCCGCCTGCCGATATTAAGCCGGTCCGCCGCCTCCTGCTGGCTCAGCCCCGCCTTCTTCCGGGCCTCTTTCAGCACCTTTTCCACCTCCTTTCCGGGGTAACATCTCCAGCAGGACACGACCACAGAGCGCTAAGCGCGCGCTCTGTGGCCTGCACCTGCCGCCGGTAAAGCTGCCGCGCCTCCGCTATCAGATCCCGCTTCAGGTCTTGCTCTTGGGGCTCAAGCTCGGGAGCTGATGCAAGTGATTCCAAGAGCCCTTCTAGTGGGATTCGGATGGCGCGCCCTATGCGCAGGGCCGGTATCTTCTTCTGGCGGACCATCTCATATACGCTCCATGCAGAGACCTTGAGCAAGTCCGCCGCTTCCGGGACGGTGAGAATGGTTGGTGCGTTCATCATCCTGCCTCCTCGAACTCGAAAGACAGAAAGCCGCTAGCCCGCCTCTTCATCAGGCGAACCAGCGGCATACGGATCCATCAGCGCGGTCACGGGCACTTCAAGCGCCCCTGCAACCTTTCTCAGCGTCCGCATCAGGGGCGATACCTGCCCATGCTCCCAGTAGAACAACGTCGCCTTCGATACTCCCGCTGCCCTCGCCAGTTCCGCTAACGACAGCCCACGCCGGGTGCGCCAGTACCGAAGGGCCATATTCCCTCGCTGGGTCATTTCGGCCATGTCCCGCTCCCTCCCCTCATGCTGCCATGATACCAACACATTATAATCATGTCAAGACCAATTCACGGAAATTCAATAAATCGCCTCCTGCATGTTCACTTAATTGATATAAGATCCTCTAGACTTATCCATTCTGCCTGCAATAGAATCAATGTATTGATATGGGAATCGAGGAGGAGAATTTGAAAATGTCGATCGGAAAAAAGATCCGCAAGCTGCGCGAAGCTCAAGGGTACACCATAGAAACCCTCGCCCAGGCTGCAGGGGTAGCCAAAGGGACGGTGGCCCGGCTGGAGATGGGCGCCGGGACCCCGCGCATCGACACTTTAGAAGTTATCGCCAAAACCTTGGGGACTACACTGGAAGATCTTATCGCTGCCTCAGATATCGATGAAACAGACCCTGCTGAGGCCGAGATTCAGGGCATCGCCGACATCATCCGCCGTCTCCGGCCCGAACAGCGCCGCGCCCTGCGGGAATTCCTCCTTACCATGTTCGAAATCCCCAAGGGCCGTATTTTCGACCTTATCCCTAAAGGGGAGGCCAATCTTGCGGACGCTCTGGTTCGGGCTGCCGATATCGCTTACCGCGCAAACCTCTCTGACAGCACGCGCAAAGAGCTTTTTGACGCCACCGTCAAATATTACGGCAGCACCGAAGAGGCAGCGCCATTTGCCGCCCACGATCCCGAACCTAAGCCGAACCTGGAGAAAAGAGCAGGGCATGCCGATAACAATTAGACATCAGCATATCTAAACTTTTTTAGTCCGGAGGTTTCTCATGAGCCCGCCAATTCCAACTCTGGAGGATTTGCTATCTCTTGTTGCCGGTCTTGGGTGCCGGGTAGAGCAGCGCCCAAGCCTCGCTGCCAGCCTCGGCTTTTCCGGCATTACCACCGGGCGCACCATCATCATCGATTCTTCTCTTTCCGCGCGCGAGAAAAAAAGCGTGCTGGCAGAAGAAATCGGGCACATCCTCCACGCCCCGCCCGAAAGCCATGCTGTTTTTTACTCGCCCCGCTTCCGCCGCCTTGACTTCGATCGCCGGTCCCGCCTCGCCTACCGGGTGGGTAGAGACGAGACCCGCGCCCGCCGCTGGGCCGCTGAATTCCTGGTCCCGCAATCCGCCTTTCTCGAGTTCGCGCAGACCGGACCTCACTCCCTGCCCGACTGGTGCGATTACTTCGAGGTATCTGAATGGCTGATGTTGGTCCGCTTCCAATTGACCGAGATCCGCTCTTATCCTGCTTCGCATGCGAATCGATCTCTGAATAACAAACAATTGCAGCGAGGTGAACCGCTATGGTGAGAGGGCACATCGAGCAGCGCTACAAGACTACCTTCACCATCATCCTCGACCTGGGAAGAGATGCCAGCGGCAAGCGCAAGAGGATCGCCAAGAGCTTCAAAGGGAGCAAGCGCGAAGCCGAGGCCGAAATGCTCCGCATGATCGCCGAATACGAAAAAGGCCAATACATAAAGCCCAGCCGCATCACCACCGCCGAATTCCTCGACCGCTGGCTCAGCACCGCCCGCCACGCCGTGAGCCCGAAAACCGCCGAGCGCTACGCTGATTACATCAAAGCCGCCGTCTCCGCGCTCGGCAGCATCCGCCTCCAAGAGCTCAACCCCATCCACTTAGAAGAATTCTACGACCAGCTCAGGAACTCCGGCCTCAGCGCCAGAACCATCCTCCACCACCACCGGGTCCTGCACACCGCCCTGAACGCGGCGGTCAACTACCGGCTCCTGGCCGAAAACCCGGCCGATCGCGCCCAGCCGCCCAAGCCCGAGCCGCCCGAAATGCAGATCCTCACCCAAGAACAGCTCGCCGAGCTGATCTGGGATGCGCGGAACAGCAAATACTTCCCGCTCCTCTACCTTGCCGCCTATACCGGCATGCGCCGGGGTGAGCTTTTAGCCCTCCGCTGGCAGGACATCGACTGGCAGACCGCCACCATCTCCATCCGCCAGACCCTTCAGCAGACCAAAGACGGCCTCTTTTTCAAAGAGGCCAAGAACCGGTCCTCCCGCCGCCGCATCGCCATCTCCGATTCCACCATCTCCGTGCTGAGAAAGCACCGGAAAGACCAAGCGAGAGAGCGCCTGAAGCACGCCAGCTCATACAACGACCAGGGGCTCGTGTTCTGCCAGCCCAACGGCGATCCCCTCAAGCCCGACACCGTGTCCACCTGGTTCTACAAGTTTCAGCGCTCGCGCAAAAAAGAGCCCTGCGTCCGCTTCCACGACCTCCGCCACACCCACGCCAGCCTCCTCCTCCTCGCCGGGTGGAACCCAAAGGTGGTGCAGGAGCGCCTGGGTCATTCCTCCATCTCCACCACCATGGACATCTACTCCCACATCCTCCCCTCCCTGCACCAATCCGCCGCCGCAAGCCTCGATGCCATCATCAAGCCCATGTCTCCCGACCCCGAATCCGATCGGAAAAAATAAATTGGGCAACGGTTGGGCAACGGTCGGTTGAGCGGTCTTTCTGCTCCGCGCTCGGAAAAGAAAAAAGACCAGGAGCGCAAACCCTTGCCGCTCCTGGCCTCCCGCTTCGCGGAGGGGGTGGGATTCGAACCCACGGAGGCTCATCACCTCAACGGTTTTCAAGACCGTTTTTTGCGAAAGATCAAGGCCCGCTGCCCAGCCGTTGCCCGAGCGCAGGCCTTGATTTTCCTGGCTTCTCCTGAAGTCTCTATTGGTAAGATGAAGCCCTTTGTTGCCGATTTGGGCAACGGTTGGGCAACGGTCAATCCTCATCCCGGCACGGTTTTTGCCCGGCGAAGAACTTCAACAGCGCGGGCATCTCCAGGGTGATGCGCTCGTAGAAATGAGCCACCATCCCTTTTCCTGCCGTAGCCATGATCTCCTTATATGCGCGAAGAAGCTCCGGGGCAACGGTGCCGGTCTGCTGGTACTGGGTCTTGATCACTTCCACCGCCCGGTCCACGTCTTCATAGCTGTGCCAGATCTTCATGCCGAATCCCTCCTCGACTCCATATTTCTCCGCTACCACCCGCACGCCTAGATCGGGTTATTCCGCATGAACTTCGCCTTGGCCGCATCGAAATCGCCGCCGGGAAGCTCCATTGCCTTCCGGTAAACTTCCCGCGCCGCCCTGCGCTGTTCCTCATGCCAGCCCACCGCGCTGGCCCTGACATAATCCAGCCTTTCATCGAACCAGAAGAAGGCTACCCGCTCCTGCCCGCCCAGCGCCTCCAGGCAGAGCCTCGATCCCTCCTCCTGGACGTTCAGGAAGCAGTCCATCTCCAGGGGTTCATCCCTGATGGCATAGACTTTCACATAGATGCGCACCAGCGCAACTCCCTCTACATCATAGAGGTCCAGTCTTACGAGGTGCGCCGCTCCCCTGCATGCATCAATGGTGCCCCGGTCCACGTGCACGAACAGCGCGCACTCCTCATTCGCCAGCACCGGCAGGCACCCGAACCCTATGCGCCGGAAAGCCTCTCTCATGTCCGGCGTCAGCTTGAACGGCGGGCCGATCATGACCCGCTTTGGTATATCCACGCAATTCATCCCCCTTTTCCAAAAGAAAAAAAAGAGCGCGGAATTTTCCACGCTCACTCAAGAAGAAGCTTGCCCAGCTCAACAGCCCGATCCCCGAGATCGATGCCGGTAAGCTCCATGAAAGCATCGACCTCGCCGGTTCTCACCCGGACCGGGTTGGTCTTGGGGAATACCACGTAATGCATCGGCCCGCGGGTCGGCCACACCACGAACCGGGCGGGGTACTGGCGGATCACCACCAGATACTCATACCAGATCCCCACCCTGCCCGCATCGCCGAAAGCGCCCCAGCCGCACGAAAGCACATCTACCTTGGGGGCATCCTCCGCGAGCACCCCGACATCGCCATGAGCTCCCCGGATGTAAGCGCCAGCGCTGGAGAGCACCGCGATATGCCCATCGCTCTCCCCGCCATTGCGGATGATCTTCACCCCGCCGCTCCGGGTCTTTCCGAGCTCATAATCCCGCGCCTCGGGATCGAACTCGCAATGGAACGGGATCAATACCTCCTTTCTCCCGCGCCCCCGCTCCCCGAGGGCGACAATATCCATCTCGCCCCACTCGAACTGCCTCTTCTCCGGCTTGATGCCCCATATCCGCATCCCGCTCCACCTCCTTTTATCGCGTACCAGCATTGTATACCAGCATGCCTAATCTGTCAACCAGAAACAAAAAAAAGCCCGGCCCTCCGCAGAGGACCGGGCAATATAATCAGACATCCTCGAACTCCAGCGCCAGCCGCTTGACGCGGCGGAAGCGGGCAAAGCGGTAATGTCTGCCGGAGACAACCACCTCAGCTTCCTCCGGCCCGACCACTTCCATCTCCGCCCAGAGCGGCCTCAATCCGAGATCGCAGAGCCGCCCGAGCACCGAGAGCGGAGCCACCACCACCATCTCATCCCCGCCGGCCGCCCGAAAGCGCCTGACCACATCCTCCGCGCTATCGAACGGCTCGGGATCGCGGACGACCTGCACATCTTCACCGAAAAGCCGCCTCAACTCCGCGATCTGCCGCTCAAGCGGATCATGCCTCGAGAACCATACCACCCTGACCGGGCCTGCCTTTTTACTCATCGCTCTTCTCCCTCCCGAGCTTATCCCATATGGCCTGGTTAATCCACTCGGAGCGGCTGATTCCAGCCGCCCGAGCCCTCTCATCAACCTCATCAAGAGTGTCGATATCGACATAGATCGTGATCTGGGCGGCCTTCTTCTCCGCCCTCCGAGGCCGCCCCCTCCGCTTGGCCTGTTCCATCTACGCCACCTCCACTTTATCCAGGAGTGCCATCGCCTGCATTTGCACCAGCTCGAGATTGGAGCTCGCGGTAACCGCCTGGGTTTCCAGCATCTCCTGGTACTCCTTCACCATCGCCCGAAGCTCGCGTACCCGCTCCGCATACCGCCGGGCCACCTTCTCGGTGACCTTAGCTTCCCCTCTGATATACGGGTCCATCTCATGGAGGAGCCGGTCCGCCTCTTCCTTCACCTGCTCCTCCAGACTAACCTTGACCATCCGCCGCTGCTCTTCGGCATCCACTACGGGGACGGTCCACATCTGGACTGAACCTCCCGCCGTGGACAGCTCTTTGGCAAGGCTTTTCAGCTTTTCGAGCATATCATCGTACTGGGCAGGCACGAAATACACCCCGCCCGAGGGCCGGACCGATACCGGCCTGCAGGTATAAAGGATCCGCCCGATGAGTTCCCGGATGGCCTGGCCGTTATAGCATTCCGCCTCCACCGCGAACGCATCGCGGATCCGCTTCACCGCCGCCGCCCCTGCCTCCCGGAGCACCGGGTTCTCCACCAGGGGAAGATCTTCAATCTTATCGCCCCTGAGTTCGACCCGCGCCAGCGGGACATACTCAAGGCGGATGTTCCGGCTGTCTACTACCTCCCTGACCACCTGCCTGATGATGGCCTCCTTATCTGTCCTGACCTCGCGAACCATGATGTTTATCCTGCCCTCGCGGTCCACGAGGGGGATGCCCTTCACCTCCCCTGCATAGCACGCCCGCCGGAAGGCATCCCGGGGGCATATCGGCTTAGGCAGGAGGGCGGGGTCGATCCCCGCCTCCGCGAACGCCTCCTCCAGCCGCTCCCGATTTACCCGCATATCAGATACCGAATACCAGATGAGAGATCCTAGAAACTTTATCTCGCCAACCTGCTTCTGAAACGCCACCAGGTTTTCAACCTTGACCATCGTAATCCTCCTTCGGTTATGCTAGAGATTGGAAGAGGTCTGCCGCCACCTCATCGGTGAGCTCCTCTACCGCGAAAGCCGCATCCGCCCATTCGGGCCGATAACGGGACCCCGTCATCACCGCGAAGATCCGGGTGCCCCGCCGGTCCTTCACCCGGCGAAGCGCTTCCAGGGTTCCCGCTTCGGCCCTGCACTCCCCATCGGTAATCATCACGATATCGGCCTCGCGGTATTCCGATTCCTCTATCAGCTCGACCGCCCGAGCGAAGGGCGGTTCGTAAGAGGTGCCGCCATCCGCCCCCACCGATGCCACCTGCGCGAATTTCTCCGCATTCCGCTCGCCGGGAGCGAACTCCACCTCCTGAACGATCTTAGTATTGAAGTGGACGACCGCCGCCCGCCTTTTCTGCCGGGTCGCCGCATCCACCAGCACCAGCGACACCGCCGCCGCCCAGTCGATGTTCCGCCCACTCATACTCCCCGAGCAGTCCACCAGAACCACCATAGGGCCTTTGCCCATCTTCTCCTTGATCCTGAGCTCATACTCGAGGAGCCTCCGCTCGCTGAAACGCCGGTAGAAATCCAGCCTGCGGAGCGGATCCCTCAGCGCCGCCAGCTCCGCCGGGAGCACCCTGCCTAGGTCCGCCCCCAGGGTGATCCCGTGAACCTCATCCCGCTCTTTTTTCAGCTTCTCCTGCCTGACCGCCCGGAACAGGTTCCTCATGCGGCCCACGAGGGCGGCCACCCGCTTCATTTTGGAGCCTGCGAGCCTCTGCGCCAGCTTGACCCGCTCGCCCAGGGGGACGGTCCTGAGATCCGCAGGCTCGAGACCCCACCCGGCGAGGATCCTTATCATCTCATCTGCCTTATCTCTGCCATCCTGCACCGCGCGCCGGACCGCCTGACGGAGATCTCTTGCCGCTGCCTGAAACGCCTGCTCCGCCTCTGCTGCAAGAGCCTCTGCCGCTTCGGGGTCAGCCTCCGCCGCATTCGCCGCCTCTACCGCCGCCTCCACTGCCCGCCTGAGGTCCCGGCGTTCCTGGAGCTCGCGGATGAGCTGCTCCCCGGTTGCGATGGTAGCGACAGTCGATGACAGCTCGTCCAGCATGGTAACCGCCCGCGCCTCACGGGTGGCGGCATCCTCGAGCACCCGCTCCACCAGCGGGCGGTTCGCCCGCGCCGCGAGCGATACCCTTTCTACCGGAGCGAGCTCGGGATCCGCCTTATAATAGGCGGCCCAAATATCTCGTATCAGAGCGGGCCACGGAGCCGGGCGGGCCGAATGCACCCGCGCCAGCTCCGGGGACGCCCCGAGAAGTTCCTTATACATGGTCCGGTCATAGCGGTCGAGCCGGATGTTGTTCTCCTCCTCGACCGCTTTCTTCACCTTCCAGGCATCAATACCGAAAAGCTCCATCAGATCTGGATCCCCAAGCATTTCGCTACCACCTCCCGGTTCCATGCGATGACCTGCGCCAGTGTTTCCTCGATGCGGGTCGCATCCCTACCCTTCTCCCGGGCCTCAGCCCTGAGCCCTTCGAGCTGTTTAGTTATCTTCTTCAATTTAGCATTGGCCTCCGCTCCGAGAGCCGTGGCCTTATCCTCGGGGGCCTGCACCGCCTCCTGCCAGACCTCCATCGCCTGATCTAGGAGATCGACCGCCTCCTGATCTAGAGGGTTGGCAACAGAAGCGATGATCCGCCTCACCAGTGGTATCTGTTCCGGATCCTGCCAGAGCGCAGCGGCCAGCACATCGAGGTCATTAGCATCCGCCTCATTCCATCCATTAAGCCACGCATTAGCCCGAACCAGATCCAGCGCCATCTTCCAGCGCCGGTCCGACACGGCAATGTTTTCCTCCGCCATCTTCTGCCTCAGGGTGAGGATAAAGGGAATAACCTTCTCCACCTTTACCGCCGCCGCTTCCGCCTGGGCCTGGGCGAGCTCTTCTGGGGTCAGGGAGGTCCGGGCTCCGCCATTAGATCCCTTTAGCATAGCCTCGAACGCGGCAGGGTTCTTGATATACCCAACCACATACCGGAGCCCGAAGCGGTCCCAGAGCGCCCCCAGCTCCTCCCGGTCCTCGGGGAGCTCATTGGACGCCCCGACCGCCATCTGCAACGGCACCGGGGCCGGTTGCCCATCGTTAAAGAACAACCGCTCGTTTAACACCGAAAGCAGGCTATTCAAAACTGCGCTGTTGCACTTCCAGATTTCATCCAGGAAGGCGATAGTCGCCTCCGGCAGCTTCCCCGCTGTTACCCGCCGGTAGCTGTCCTGCTCCAGCGCCTTGAGGCTCACCGGGCCGAACAATTCCTCCGGGGTGCTTGTCCGTGCCAGGAGCCAACGGAAGTAAATACCACCGATCCGCGAGCAGATGTCCTCCGCCAGCGCCGACTTCGCCGTACCCGGAGGCCCCAGAAGCAACACATGCTGCCGGGCGAGGAGCCCCACCAGGAGGCCCCTCACCACCTCGCGCCGCTCGAGATATGCCTGGTTGAGCTCGGCCTCGATGGCCGCGAATTTATATCTCATTATCGATTCCTCCTCCTATCTCGGTAAGCATCTTGATCTGCTCCTCAATGAGGTCCAGCTCCTTTTTGAGATGGTCCCGCCGGGCCACGAGCTCCTTCAGCCGCTCCTGCGCATCGGCGGGTCTTTGCTGAACGATACTGACTCCGGGCTTCTCTGCCGCCAGCCGCTCCGCCAGCGGAAGCGGCACATCCCTGATCTCGATGACGGTTCCGGGGAAATGCGACAGCGCCGGGTGTTTGTGGCTCCCGCCGCTCTTCCCGAAACCGCCCTCGACCACCACCACGCCGGGGCCGAAACGCACCTGGCTATCTCTCCCGGGCCGCTCAGCAATGAGCCGCCCGGCGAAATGCCAAATCCTCTTCCCCCCGACCCCGAGCTGATCCAGCTCTACCCGGATCCCGACTAGGACCGGAGCATCATCGCCATCGGTGCCGTAATGCTTCCGCAGAAGCTCCCGCACGGCCTCTTCATCGCGGGGATCGAAGATCCAAACTTTCTCAGCCGGGTCCCACCTGCCCCCGCGCGCCTTTGCATCCGGCGGGAATTCGGGGATGTACGGAGCGGAAACTACCACACCGCGATTGTCCTTCTTGACCTTGACGGTGATTCCATTTGCCATTTTTTACTCCTCCTCGGAAAATTTGAGGGGGGCGGCTACCGCCGCCCCAGGGTCAGCTCATTGATAAAGCGGTAAATCTCCCGCGCCTCCTCAGCGATATCGATGCCCTTGAGATCGCGGGCCATCCGGTGATCGTAGAAAGTGCCTTTGATTACTACCCCAAAACCCGCGCCAAACCCCATCTCATGGAGGCCCCGGATGATATCCTTAGCCTCTTCCAGGGTCTCCGCTTCCTTCACCCATCCCTTACCCGCGAGCCCGGGGATCCAACAGAAGCCGCGCTGTTTCAGCTCATCTTTCTTTTCAATGGTCTTTGGCCCATGCCTCAATTCCACAACCATAATCGCAAACGCCATCGCGTTATCCTCCTTCTTCTTGTTTTTAGAGGGGCGGGCTATTCGCCCGCCTCCTCCTTGGCGGTAATCCGAAGCAGGAATTCCTGCCCGCCCACGCGGACCACCATGGTAGCCTCGCGCTCCCCGAGCTCGGCCGGCTCCACCGCTACCGGCCTCCTGCTCCAGTTCTTGGCCCCAAGGACCAAGATCATGGCGACATCCGCCGCCGTTACTTTTGGATCTTGCATTATCAACCCTCCTTTCAATCGAGGGTCTGTCCATCATCGGCCGCTTTCTCGTCGTCTCCCTGCGCGCTCGCCGCCTGCTCCCCGGTCGTCTTTAGCTCGCCTGTTCGCTCCTCGCTCCCCCCCCTGCCCTGCCCGTCTACCTTATCCTCCTTCCTCTGGCCTTATCGGGCTGGCCCCTCCCGGGGCCGGGTTCCTCGCTCCCGTGTTACTCGAGCCCTTCCGGGTCCTCGGCGGGTCGTGGCGCGTGTCTCCCGGTACTCACGGCCCGCTATTCGCTTTTCAAAGAGCTCTTTCTATCTATAATTATAATCGCATGCGATAATTATGCAAGCGTCTTTTTAAAAAATTTTTGTAACCAGGCAAATTTCTAAGGGAGCCGAATCGCCCACCGCGCAAGGCTTTGGCCGACCGGACCGTTGAAGGCGAAAAAATTTTTCTCGCCCGCGCAAAAAATTTTTTGCCGAGGGATTGTCTTGAGAGCAGGACTGCGGTATGATTTTCTCAAGCTACTTACGAAGAAAACAGAACTCTAATCGCACCAATTTGGGATTGTCGGTCAATTTAACACTTTTCTTCTAATCGAAGCGGGCGGCGGAGCGATCCGCCGTTCCGCTTTTTGGGCAAACAAAAAAGCCGGGCCATCCGCCCGGCAAACCATCTTCTAGAAATATGGTACAAGCTCCGATCTCTATCCTGCTAATGGTTTTGTACCTGCACGCTTTCTTGAGGCCGAATTTAGCCCCTTGCACCAAACGATTACTTCTTCGCATCGCTCACCCCAATCGCCCAGGCAATGACCCACACCGCGCATGCCTGCCATTCAGTCACCCACCACTCACATTCACCGCCACGGCAGGTATCATCATTCGATCTCACCCGGAGGGGGCAGTAATTCCGCATGGCTGCTACTCCTTCGGCTTGAGCCACACCAAATGCCAGCCATCATCATCGCGCACATAGATCCCGCGTCCCGCATAGCCATCCCCGAACCAGAGCTCGCCGCTGCGGTTACTCATCGGCGCATTCGGGACAAGTACCACCGAAGCCTGTCCTCCGGCGGTAGGCGCATCAGCAGAAGAAGTTCCAGCACTTCTTCCCGCTTGAGGGGCGGGCTCCGCTTTACTCTCCGGCTCGCGGGGACAATACTTAATTCCGAAGAACTCGCATATTCCCCGCGCCAGCGCAAATGCAATGGCTATCCTGCTTGACATGATCCACTTCGCTTCCTGTGGGTCATCATGAAAGCCCAGCTCCACGATCACCGCCGGGGCAACGGTATCACTGAGCTCGCCGAAATACCTTGACTCCTTTATTCCGCGATCCTTCCCTGGCGAGAGTGGGGCCACATGCTTATATATCGCCTCCGCCAACTTCTCTGCCCTCCCGCCCCGCGCCAAGATCCAAATCTCGGTTCCCTTCCCCCCGCCAGCATTAGAATGGATCGCCACATGAGCATCCGGCTTCTTAGCATTCGAATCCCGGATAACTTCCTTGAGCGTCATCCGGGGATGGTTGCGGTAGACGGTCAGCCCATGCCGCTCGAGCTCGGGAACGAGGAGATCCGCAATTGCATTCATCTGCGCCTCTTCGCTGCCATACCCGCCCACCCCAAAATTCCTCTCCTGGGTAGAAGGGGAGATATACACGCTCGGCATCACTCTTCCCCCCTCTTCTTAGCCGCCGCCGCATCCACGATCGCCTCGCCCAGAATGTACGAGATCACCAGGGCCGCAAACGGCACGATCACATCCTCGGGCAGATTGAGCCCGAGCCCTTCATTCGCCACCAGCAACACTGCCGACACCAAAGCCATCCAGAATTTCCTGCTCTTCAGCTTTACCTTCCAGTCCATTGCTTTCACCTCCCCGCGAGAATTTGAGTTATCAAGAGGATGAGCGAAGTGATCATGCCTCCCATCAGCCCGATCAGCCAGAAATAAATGCGATCGATTTTGGCCTCTAATCTATCCTCTAACTTGTCAATTTTGCCGTTCTGCTTCTCTCGCCAGATCTCAAGGTCCGACAGCCGCTCTTCATGCCGCCCCAGCGTTTCCCTCACTTCAGCCATCTCCAATCGCACCACCTCCAAACTAAAAATGCCGCCTTTCAGGCGGCTTTTATTTTGCTTATTTATCTAATTTGCAAAAATTTAACTCCCTTTCCAGTTCACATTAGCCCATCTGGGGCTTACGATCTTTGGGAAATGCTCCAGCAAATCACCATCATCAGCCTTCCAAATACCCACGCCTCCATAACCATTATCTAGTGCTTTCTGCACCGCCCGTGCAATGGTGCCTGGGGTACCAAAATAGCAGCTTACAGAACCATCAGCCCGAGCCCAGTAACCCTCACCATCAACATCTTTGATCTCCACTCCATATTTGATGGCTTGCGCAATCGCATCGTGAGCGGTCACATAATCAACTCCCTGAGACGACCACACATGCCCATAAGCATTAGCGCCTACCAATATTTTGAAGCGCAGGTTAACCGGCACAACCTTATTAACATATGCGTATACCGCCTCGAAGAAATCATTGGGAGCATGCGGACCGGGCAGCGTGGACTCATTGCTCTCTGTATAAGTCATAATTTTCATTGCACTAACATATCGAACCAACGTAGCATAATCGCACCAACCTACCCAATCGGGATCATCATAACCAGTCCCGGTAATAGCAGGCACGCTTGCCATGAGCAGCTTACCAGCCGGATAGATCTGTTCTGCTAGCTGCCGGAAGAATTCATTGGCTTGCGCTCGATGCGTAGATGGCACCCACTCCAAATTGATATATGCGCCATCCCACTCATCAGCTAAGACTATATCCATAATCTGAGGGATAAATATTCCAGGGTTATCCAGCACATGAGCTGCTATATCCGGGTTCGGTTGGCCCATAACCGGGTCATAATTGGAAAAGATCAGAAGCGCTCGCTTCCCCTGCTGCTGAATTATGTTTTTATCAGCTATATTTATCTGGCCGATCTCGATAGTAGCCGGTATCCGAAAGAAATAGGCATCAAACGTTACAAAATCCAGCCATGCCGCCCGAGCCGTGGCATTGCCTTCGGGGTCATATTCCACTGCTGCCTGCCATAATATTCCTTTATGCTCTACATCAGGCCAGCGCAGCCCGATATAGGCATCGATATTATTCAACACAACATTATTGCCGATATTGCCGTAGATCAATACACGTGGCAGCTCATAATCAGTATGCCGGAGATCCGGCTCCCGAAAATCCGCTGTTACGGCCATCCTTGCCGGCCAGATGGTCCAGCCTGATATAATGCCAAATTCCTGCAAGACAGCCTGCAAACTCGGATGGATGCCCTTGGGCGGACTTACCTCCGATATCCCAGCACCGATCTCATAATAAGCACCAAATGGATACACGATAGCCGTTGGGCTATCAACTGGCTGCGGTTGCACCGATCCGAGCTGCAAAAATGCCTTGCCCGGGCCATCATACGGCTCATTATAAACCCACTGCCAATCGCCGTTACTATCTACATAAGCGCCATCAGGCCAGACGTCAGTATGATCCGGTTTTGATACTAAATACCAGTCCTCATGACTATAATTTACGGGTATAGCCCATCCGCCGAGCCCCGGATCCCAATATGGTTCAGGCGGCCTGGGCTGATCCATATATATTCGCACCAATCCTTCACCCAATGGGTTTGTATTCAGGGTCCGAAAACGCACATAATAATCCTTGCCTGCTACGAAAGTGAAGGGAGTAATATCTATATCCTGCCAATGCCAATCTGCCCAATTCGGAGCAAACCGCGCAACCAGAACCGGGTTGGTATATGCTCCGACCCCAATGCGCTCTCCAATGCTCACATCGATAATAGCCGCATATCGTGCACCTACCCTAGATGCATACTTAATACGCAGAACTTCTGCAGTAAAAGTGGCATCAGCGTGAAATCGCACCCACGTATCAGCCGTGGTGCCATCAGCATATGTCCCCCCTAGAACCAGGCACTCCAAGAATGGCTCATCTTCATTGAAACCGGTAGAATATATACTCCATGTACCTTTGAGGTATTTCTGTACCGCATTATTAAATGCTTGCATATCCTGCCGCACATATGACTCATATTCCGCATTTGTGGCTATCCTTCCGCTCCCATCACCCAAGATAATGCATGGCCTAGCCGGCCACAGCACATTAGGCGGGTAATCATGTTCGGTGCACGTGGTACATAGAGCATAATCTCCAGAAAAATCCGGGATTGCATAGATCCGGAATGCCCCGGCGCCAGCATTAAGTGTTCTTATCTCAACTGTATATCTATTGCCGCTTACAATATCATAAGGCGCATCTAGCGCAATATTAGCGAATTCCCGCTCCGGCCACTGGCTGCGGGTCTCATAATCACGCGGTCTAAATACGGTATCAGCCACTAGCGTGTTATTGATATAGATCTGGATATGCGCATCATAACCAATCGATGCCGGGCTATGCAGCGTAGCCCACAGGCGCATAATACGAGCCGTATACGATTTTCCGGCCTTGAACTCAAACGAACTCGTAATTGGTCTGCCTGTTGCTGAATCGGTTCCGAAAAGCGGAAAAGCCCATGTTGCTTCATCTACAATGGACAAGTCCCAGTACCATCGACTATCATTAACTTCCATATACAGGAACTCTCCGTTATCAACCCAACACGGCCATTCAAGAGGCGGCGCACTCTCAACGGTACCGGTCTCTGCATTTTGCGCCAGGACCATATGATGCATATTGTAGGTGTGGTTTGCTATCTGACAGAAGCCACTATCGAGCAGAGCCTTAATATCAGACCATTTCATGAATCCAGGCTCAGGGCTGAGCCGACGCAATCGCCGCGCAATAAGCGCCACGGCAAATGGTATATTCTGCTGGATCAGCCAACCAGCCGCAATAGGCACAGACTCTAAACCATCATCAAATATTATGCAAGCGACCGGCGCCGAAACCTGTTTGACCCCTTTATACACCGCGAAGAAATCGCTTAAGCTAAGAAACACGTACCCATTATCTAGGAGGTGTGATATCTGGGCCTGAAAATCACCCAAATATGTGCGAAAAGGAAGTGCATTGCCCGGATCTTCCACAATACCATGATAGCAGAGCGCCACATTATACAAAGATTCCTTCATCGCCCGATCACCAGCATGGTGAAATCTTTGCCAACATCTTCCACCGGAAACGTTATGCGAACTCGTGTATACATGTATGCCTCCCTTGATGCGTCCCATTCCACGATGAACTCGGGCGTATAATTTGTGACGCTGCCATATATGTTAATAAGCAGGGTCGGCTTGACCGCATACGGCGTCGGGAATAGTATTTCGACGACCTGGGCGCTAATAGACGCAGTCCGATAATGTACGATCTCAGACTCAATAGCCCCTTCGGTTTTAACAGGAAGGTTAGTGCGCAAAGAAATAGCATCAAAATAAGCATAACCAGCGATATCTTTTGTCCTAAGCCGCACAACGATATGCTCAAGCGGCGTATCGCGAAAACTATACGAACCAACTAACTCGGAGAACATAACCGGGCTTCCATTAATATTGCCTGGTTTTGTTGAGCACAATGCGCTTGAGAATGGAATTATGATTAGATCCCGCATGCCACCTGAATAATGAATTTCGAGTTCCATCATGATTTTGCTTATATCGCCTGCTGGCAGTCCTCCTGCATGGATATAACCGGACACTAGCATATGATCGACTTCCTGGGGCAAATTTACGGTCTGCTCCAGCGACGCATTAGGGCCGATACGAAAGCATTTGCCTCCGGTTTCGACCCCGCCCGGTACTGCTGTAATATCACCTATAGCGATCCATCCCGCGAGATCTCTTTCTGCAGACGGGTTGATAATTTCATTAACGCCGTAATTATACTTGACATAATCCATGGATTTGCTCCCTCTCTTATCCGGGCAAACCACAAAGTTGCACCTTTACGGTGCCACTGGTAGGCGCAACGGAATACCGCACTTGTACCTCCACCTGGGTCAGCGGCTCAGCCAGCACCGGCATTTGGGTTACAGTAACAAGCGTAGAAGTAGAAGCAGGAATTTTGACTTCGTACACAGGTCCTTCTAAGTCGGTCTGGCTATAAACATACAACCTAAGCGTCAATTCTTGATCGCACCCATTTAAGACTCGAAAATATTTGCGCCCTGCAATACCGGTCACATTTATTGCACCCGAATTATAAGCAGCAGTATCGCGAACATTGATATAATCATGCGTAATAATCTCAATAGGCTTCTTATTCGCCCGGATAACTTGATTTATGGGGTCCCAAACATCGGTCAAGATAGCCCGCACTTGCTTAAGCAGCGCTATGATACTGCCATCGGTTGTGCCAGGAGCAGCCGCATCGCTTGGCCTGCCAACACCGCTTTGCACATCAGCTAGGCGCGTACGTAGATTTTTTGCAATCCCTATTAAAGTGCCATCACCAGATGCAGACTCGATTGAAGCAGTAGCCCCCAAAGCCGCATCGAATCCGTCTTTGATGCGGATATACATGGCCCCATCTGCGCCCCGCAGGGGCTCAAAAGCAGTGCCATCCTCCCGTTCATACTGGGGTTTCGGCAACCCTGCATCATCTTTGACAAGCAACGCCATCCATTACCCTCCCCTCAGATTCGTAGCTCAACTAAGGCGGGCAAGCCAGGCGATATGAATACCCATTGCTTCGGCACCACCGGCTTCCGAACCTCAATCTCAGCTTCCAAGCTGCCATCATATATAAGATGCTGGCGGGTTATCATCATTGTCACATCCTCTATCCGGTCCGCAGGATCCTTCAACCTGATTAAATCAAATACTTCCAAGGCGGGATCGCCTCGTATTCGCCCTTTTAATAGAGCTACCGGGTCGCGCACATGCCACAGCAAGGCATGAGCAAACGACTGAGCAGATTCAGAAGCCTGAATAAGTTCATTATCAACAACCAGTAGGTTGAAATCTTCGCCCTGCGTCTGCACGGCTTCGTCCTGTACTTCAAATACTGAAGATGTGCATTCTATGGGGCGCCCCCTAATGACTACATCAATAATTTCCGCGGTCGGCCCTGCATTTTCGATAATAAGGTTAATGCTCCATGCGCCAATTTCAAAACCACTCACCCGCGATGTTACCGCTCCGCGCAGCTCGATCGATTCGACAATGCCGACCGGGCCAACCGAAAACTCAAGATTCCTCAGGGTTGTTTGCCCTACATTGATGGTTAAGCCGGTGATATTAGCCACCTCGGCGCTGTCGGCCAGATACGGGTATTTATAATTAACCTTTACTCCGCCATATATAAGCCGCCCCTCCTGCGGGGAATCCATTTCGATGATTTGATCGGTATCAGTTAAAATAGCCACCGGGTCCCCCTTGGCAAACACACTGACCACGCGTACCCGGTTAAGCCGATCCACCATGACATTGCAAAGACCAGCAATCGCCAGTCGCTGCATCGCTTCCTTGACCTTGCCTTTTGGGACCCAACCTATCGAGACTGGCTGGTATATTTTGGGATCAATAATATATTCTGACTGCTGCAATCCCAATGCTTGGAATAGCGCTTCGAATAGAGCGCTCACAGTGGTGTCTTTCTCGACCGGGATTAATGGTATATCCTTATTGCCAAGCTCATAAAGCCTATCACAACAGGTTACGGTTGCCTCGACGTTCGCCGCGGGAGCCGACCAATCCTTAGTACGAAAATTGCCCAATGGCACCCACTCTACTCCCACCTCGGTTTCGAGACCAAGATATGCCTGTACTAAGGTATTTTTTTTTAATTTGCCAAAATACGGGCTCAATTCATTAGTCGGAGTAAAAGATCGCGCTGAATTATCAAAGCCCACCGTCAGCTCATTTGCCGATACAGCGCCTAGGGGGTTATCGCTTTCGGTATTCCCCTCTTCGACCAGATCCAAGAAAGTAATCTGATCCTCTCCGAATTCCACCGGCGGAGCCGCATCCCCATCGAAATAAACCAGAACCCGGGGCACAAACCTTCGCACATCTGCATTTGCCGCCGTCTTATACGCCGCGCTTACTGGGATCACGCCTTCGCCCTCCTACTGCTCGATCAGATCGAACTGCACATCCGTCCACACCCAATCCCCATCGGTCCGAAAGAGCCGCTGGTTGATCGCCCCCGCATACACAATTGCGGTAGCCACCCCGCCCCTATCCGGGTACTCCAGGGTGAAGAAAACCGCATCCGAATCGAGGATATCGAGAAGCAGATTGACCTCCGAGCCCGAAAGCACATTATAACGGAAGATGAACTTCCGCTTTTTCGCCACCAGCTCCATGGTCATCTTCCCCGAAGCCACCCTGCCCGCCTTGGTGAGCTTATACCGCTCGATCCTGAACTCATGCGGGTTGGGGATGGTCACGCCGTTCAGCTTCATTCCGCCACCCTCCCCGCCTCAGCGATGCGGATCCGTCTCAACCGCCGTTCGAGCTCTTTCAGCCCACGCTCATCCGCCACCAGCACACCGACATGCAGGTGGACTTCTCCGCCGCCCGCGCCGCCGATCATCTCCTCCAGCCGCGAGAGCGGAATCGCCGCCTCCGGTTCCTTTTCGGCGATGCCGATAACCGCAGGCCGGGTGAATATCCCGCCCGCCTGAGCGCCCGGGACCGCGAAAGCCGGGGCCGGGCCACCCCTGAGAAGCCCGCTGAACCATCCGCCTACTACCCTGCCCAGCCCCTTGATCGCATCCCATATCCTACCGGGCATCCCCTTAAAATAATTAACGATCCCATTGACCGCATTCGCCGCGAGACCCGGCAGCCTTTCCAAGATACCGCCTACCCTTCCCGGCAGCGACGCGATCGCCGAGACCACCTGTCCCGGCAACCCTCTAAAAGAGCCGACTATCCGGGAGAGAACCGGCCCGACTCCAGGAAGAATCCTCCCCAGCAGCCCCAAAAACCTCGGTACGAGCGGGCCTAGAACGCTGATAACAAGCCCCGGTATGCCGCCGAACAGACCGATTAACCGGGGCAGAAAGGCAGAAACAACAGGGAGCAGTCGGGGCAGAAACGCCGCAAACGACGGCAAGAGCGGTACGATCGCCCCAAGAATGTTGCCCGGAAGCCCGCGAAAGATCTCGAGCACTCTATCGATCACGCCTCGCACAATAGGCCCGATGCCGGGAAAAAGCGCTCCTATCGCCGAGACCGCTGCCGCTGCCGCCGCCTGCACTCCTGCCGGAAGCTGCCCGAAGAACCCCAGCGCCTGCCTGATCTTTTCCATCACCCAATCAGGGAACGCCGCCAGCTTTCCGGTAAGCGCATTCCACGCTCCCTGAGCCGCGCCGCTCACGACTACAGGAAGAACCCTGATAGCATTGCCGATCCGCTCTATCGCTATCTCGACCGCTTCCGCCACCGCGCCGGGTGGCGGTACAATGCCTCTCCATTCGATTGCCGGGAGAACAGGCGGGACCTTCGGGATCTGAATGGCCGCGCCCGCGCCCGGACCCGCTCCCGCCCCCGGTCCTCCTCCGATCGGCGAGAGCCCGATCGCGCCGATCGCGCCCGCCAGATCATCCAGCGCTCCCTGATTCTTCTCCGCCACCTGATAGACCTCATCGAAAGCGGCCAGAAACTTCTCGTTTTCCTTCGCCGCCTTCTTCCCGCTCTTCCCGACATCCTCTATGCCGCTCGCCGCATCCTTGAGAAAGCCCGAGAGATCCTTATAAGCCGACAGCGCGCTCTCCGGCGGAGCCGGCGGCTGATAATCGAGCCCCGCCAGCGCCCTGAGCCTCGCGATCACCTGATCCAACCACTTCGAGACCGTCTCCGAGCTCAGAGCAAGATGCAAGAGTGCCGCCGCGATGACCATCACAACCGCAATAATCGGATTCCGAACCATAGCAAGGTAAAGAAACTGGAAAGCCTGCCCGAGCTTGCTGACCCAGGTCGCCGCGATGCTCGCGATGCTGAACCCCTTGATAGCCGCTATTACCTTCGGACCATAGAGAACGATTGCCCCGAATGCCACCAAAAGCGGCCCGACCGCTGCCACCAATGCCGCAAAATAAATCACCGCATTCCTAACCGGCTCCGGCAGCCCGAGAAAGACGCTCATCAATTTTGAAACCGCCTGCATAAACCGGGTATACACCGGCAGCAATTTACTGCCGATCTCGATCTGAAGAAGCTCGAACTGCGCCCGCTGGATCCTCGCCTGATTAGCCGGGCTATTCATGGTCCGCGCCAGATCCCCCTGCGCCTTTGCGGTCTGCTCCATGATCGACCCATACCGAGCCAGCACCTTCTGAGCCTCGCTGAGCTCTTTCCCCGTCTCCGCAATCCCCGCTTTATACGCATACTGCTTAACGGTATTTTCCAGCACCAAGATCCCAAGTCGCCGGAGCGGTTCAGCTTCGCCGACAATTCCCGCCCTCAATTTCTCGAACGCTTCTTCCGGCTGAAGGTTATAGAACGATGCCATATCATACGCGAGCTGGGTGAGCCCTTCCGACATCTCCAGCGCCGCCTTCTCCCCCAGCCCCATAGACAAGAGCATGGTATTCAGCATGCCCACATTCCGCCGCACCTCATAAGCATTGAGCCCGAGCGCCCTGCTTACCTCCTCGCTCCACTTTCGGGCCGCCCCCGCCATATTGCCCATAGAGACCTCAAACAAATTCTCCGACTCCACCACATCCATCGCCGCTTTGATCGCCGATCGCCCAAAAAACGCCAGCGGAGCGGTGACAAAAAGCGACAGCTTCTGCCCCAAACTCATGAGCCCTTTACCCACCTGCTCGAGCGACTTCTGCATGCGCTCCGCCGAGCGATCGACCTGCGCCTCCGCCTCCCTCAGCCCAGTATCGAGATCCATTTTCTCTACGCCCAGCACCAGCAGCAGCTCCGCCAGCGTCATTTCCAAACACCACCAGAAAAAAGCAGGATTTTCCGCTCAAAATGTCGAACCGAATCGGCCAAATATTTGCTCAAAGGAGGCATCCGCCGTGTCCGAATTCCTCATCATCCTCGGGATCCTAATCCTGATCCCCGCCCTCATCGGCCTATTCCGGGGGCACTTCTCAATCCTCAAGAGCCGGGGCCGCTCGGCCATAGCGCTCTTATCGGCTCTGATCCTCATGGGGAGCGGGGCCGCCATGAACCCTTTCCCCAGCTCCACGCCGCCCCCAACCGAGAGCCCCGAGCAGTTCAAAGCCGCCGCCGCAAGCATTCCCTTCGACCGCCTCGCCCGCGAAGCCGAAAGCCTCAAGGGCTCCAAGGTTCACATCTCCGGCCAAGTAATCCAAGTCCTCGAGGGCACCCCTACCATCCTCCGGGTCGACACCGCCGATTACAATATCAGCCCCGAAGAAGCCATGAAGCCCGATTTCGAGGTGCCGACGCCCCAGATCGTGTTGGTGGTCCGAAAAGACAACGCCGGGCGGGTCCTCGAGGGCGACAAGGTGGAGATCTGGGGGATCCATGACGGCCTCGCCTCCTATGTCCCCTGGACCGGCTCGAAAATCACCCTGCCCCAGGTGACCGCCTATTACCTCGAGATCAAACCGAAGGGATCTTGATCCCCTTCGCCTGCGCCTCCTCCATGACCGCGGCCCAATCAACGGGCCGCCTTTCCTTCTGTTTTGCCTTCTCCCAGGGCGGCCTGCCGATGAAGTCTTCCGGCCTCACCGCCCTCGCCCCGCGCTTGCGATTGACATTAGCGATGGTTGCTGCCACCATCGCTGCCCGGTAGAATGCTTTATACTCATCCGCCTCGGCAAACTCCTGAGCCTTTCCGAGCACTGCCTCCAACTCCTGCATGGTCATGCAGAGCCATGCCTCCGGTTCCCAGCCAAATGCATGCCCGAGAACCGCCGCTATCCCTGCGAACCCATCCGCATCAAAGACAGCAGCGGCGGCATAACCCTCTTTAGCCCAGTAAAATTTACCTCGATCCACGCCTCCACCAGCGCCTCGACCTCGGAGATATAGCTGTTCTCGATGTCCTCTTTGGATACATCCGGGAAGAACTCCGCCAGCTTATCCTCGAAAGTTTCTATCAGCGAGCCCAGCGAAGCATCAGCCATCTTCGAGAGATCGAGCCCCTGCTCCCCGAATACCCGCTCGATCTTGGGGATGACCTCCTCCCTGAGCTCCTTTACCTTATGCTCCCTTACGGTCACCTGCTTGCCATTCAAGGTCACTACCTTGGTTCGCACGATCCCACTCCTTTACCAGCGGGGATACAGTTTTCCCACGCCTTGAAAATTAATCGATTCCTCCACCAGCGCATTTACCTGCACCTTGATGCCATCGCCGTTGATCAGCGCATACCCCTCAAAGCACAAGCCCGCCGGCTGATCCGCATAGAGCTTTAACGCCACCACCTTCCCGAGCCCATCGAAAAACAGCTCATCGCCCCAGAATCCCTCGCACGACCCGCTCCAGCTTACCCCCGCCTGCTTGAACTCCTTCCATCCGCCCGAAGCGAAAGTAGTGGCATCGGCATGTTCCGCATCGGTCTCCACGCTCCACTTTGCCAGCCCGCCCGCCTGGACCATGGTCAGCGCCTCCCCGCTCACGGTCACCACATCAGTCTCGAGCAGCGGAGCCGCAAACACCACATAGCCGCCCACCCGCTCCAGCACGAACCCTCCGGTGATCACTTCGCCGTTCTTCTTCACGGTTATCGCCGCATCGGGAGCCCAATACCGGTAAGCCGGGTTGGTCACCTGATACCGGGTCAGCGCCGCATCCGGGGTGGTCGCCTCATCCACAAAAGCGACCGGGGCGGCATTGACATCCTGCACATACACCGCCCCGAGCTTTCCCGCTATTGCCATATCAGATCACCCCTACGCCGGGACCGTCAGCGGTCCAGTTCCCTGAATATCCACCGAGAACCCCACCTTATCGTCCACCGGGGTTTCGATGCTCGGCTTCACCAGCGCCGAACCCGCAAATTTGACGGTATCGCTCACCCTGAACTCGAAATTGACCGTCTGCCCATTCAGCCACGCGGCTATAATCGCCTTCTGCCCGCCGGTGTCGCCGGGGACATAATTCCCCTCAATCGACCCGCTCCACTCTTTCAATCCTGCCAAGAACTCTTTCCAGCCCTGAGAATCGAAGCTGGTGACATCGATATCATCCGCCCCGAGATCGAGAGACCACTGAGATATCTCCATCACCCGGTTGGTCCCGATATACACGCTTCCGCCCGTGCCGACAAGCGCCATTTATCCCACCTCCTAGCCTATTTCCTTGATCACGCTGAAATTGATAACGAAATGAGCCCTGCCGTTTCCATCCTTCCCCAACGGCTCCGGGCTCTGGTTTGCGCGAACGAGCAGATATCTGGTGGTTCCAATCACCCGCTCATGCAGCCCATGCAGCGCATTCCTTACCTGCTCCGCCTTCGCCCGCCCGAGAGCCGGATCCCTATTCCTCACCCTTACCTGCAGGCCGGGGTATTCTCCGCTCCAATGCAGGTCCGGCGGGCTCCCCGCATAGCCGAAAACCGCCATGCAGTCATCGGGATCCGGGGGCATCTCATCCAGAAAGATATCCACCCCCTGTACCCCGAGCCCGCATGACTCGAGATAGCTGCCGATATCCTCCACCAGCATCAGATCCCCAACCTCGCTTTGACCGCCCGCGCAATTCTCCCCGCCATACCCTTCAGCCTGCGGTTAGCAGGATCTTCGAGAAACTTCGCCTTCTTGCCCGCCTTATGGTGTGCGTTCAGATCCTCATGCACTATGACCGCATACTCATCCGACATCTGCCCGGTCTTGGGATTTATCTTGGTAGCCGGGCCGCCATACCCCACCCTCACCCGGTATCTGGACTTATCCGGCTCCACGAAACCGCTGTCCCTGAGGGTTCCGGTATCCACCGGGCACTCCTCTTTGCTCTCGGTCATAATCTCCTCCGCCTCGGCATAGAGCTCGGCGAACACCTCATCGGGGTACTGCTGGGCCAGCTTTCTCAAATTGCGGTGTAGGGTATCGAGCCCCTTCACCTGCACTTTGAACTTCATACCTGCCCCGGGCATTAGGTCTGCACCTCCACATAATGCGGCATCCCCTTCTCATCCTTCGCCACCGCCACATTGACGATCGGGGGCCGGCTCCCATCCGGCAGCGTGATCCGGTCCTCCACTCCCACATCCGCCCCGCCATCGAGATAAATCTGGCAGGTGCTCACCACTTCCGCGCCCTGCGCATCCCTCACCAGCTTGACCTTCCGCTGGATCCGGCAGGGGTAAGAGACGGGAGCGGCATAAGAGGGCCGCGCATACTTATCCCGCCCCGAAAATTTTTCCACCAGGACGGTTTCCTTCAGCCACGCGAGAAAATCCCGCTCCACGCGCTACCCTCCCATCATGCCCTTATAAAAGACCGGGTCCCCCTGATCAGCAGACCACGGCATCCCCGGTTTTACTGCCGACGCCTCAAGCGCCGCCGCAAGCTGCAGGTATTTATCCGCCTTTTGGCTCAAGCTGATGCGAAGATCGCCGATAGCCTTATCCGCTTCCTTTGCGAACTTTGCCGCCGCCGCCAGCGCCGCCCTTGGAGCCGCCCTTCTCGCGCTCCCTTCCTCGCTTAAGAAGAACAGGATCTCCTCGTCGGACAGAATCGGATTCTCCTGATCCGTGTCCCCGATCAGCGCCCGCACCTGATCCAGCGCCGATCCCGCCGGGTTCCCGCTGTAGGTCCATGCCATCTTCCTTCACCGCCTCGATCCAGCCGAGAGCCAAAAGCTCCCGAAAGCATGCGAGAGACTGCGCGCCGGGCAAGATCTCACCCGGCGCGATCATCCGCTCTCCAGCTCTAATGGCGACCTTTGCTCTATATGACGTCGTAGAAGAAGATCCCGAGGTCATCGGCGACCACCTTGAGATCGAAGGCCATCTCGCCCTCGATGCGGTCTGAACCCAATTCTTCCATTCGGAACCGCTTGATCCGGTTGCCCGCCGCGCCAGCTCCCAGATACCCGGTCCAGGAGAAGATATACCCTGCCGAAGGCTGCATGAGAGACGGCCTGGGGGCCGCATACGCGAGAAGCATCCCGCCCGAGAAAACCAGATCGGTATCCTCTGCCGCGCCTTCGGGGGCCTCATTTACCACTGCCCAGGGGATATACAGGTTTTCGACCTCGAACAGCGCCGCGAGCAGATCCTGGGTGATCTGCCCCCTCTGGGTGTACTTAACGCGATCCAAGATCTTGGGATGATCCTTGAGGGTCACATAGACATCCGGCGCAAGCACCATAATATTCGGCTTATACCCGGTCGCCCTCGCCATCGCCAGCACCGATTCGTTCACTACCCTGATCGGGTCGCTGTTGGTATAATCGCTGAACTTGACGAACTGCGCCCCGGTAGGGTTCGCCGCCACTCCCTGCCGGTCCAGCCCCCAAATACCCTGCCTGAAGTATTTCTGCGCCCACAGCACTTCTCGCTTGAGCAGGAGCTGGTGGGTGACCCACTCGGTCGCATCCCGGTCCATGTTGATCACCGGATCCTGGTTGGGCCGGATCCGGTCATCGATATCCTTGTGGATCGCATACACATCGCAGAAATAGGTCTGGGTATTATCCAGCCGCCAGCCGCCGCCTGCAGAAGGGGTCGAGGGAGCCCGGAGCTGCGCCTCCGCCCTCAACCAATCCTCCTTCAGATAGCGGTAATACCGGTCCGACTGCCGCTGGACCGGGACAACAGGAAACACCTTATCCGCGATGAACACATCCGCACTCTGGACATATGCGATAGATATATTGGTCAGCGGTACATTTACATGCACATCGCCAGCCACAGGATTCGGCATTCCATCTCACCTCCATTAATCCTCTTCCGCCTAAGCAGCGGTGCCGGGTACTGCGCCCACAGGCAGGAGCAGGACGCTGATCACCACATCCGCCGCGCTCGCGTCCTCGAGGGCGATCCCCGCCGCATGGCTGCCCGAGATAGCGCCGGAAGTGGTATTAGCCGTAGCCGCCACCGCCGCCTTAGCCTTGCCGTCCGCATCCGAAGCTACCAGCGCGCCCTTCGCGATCGCTCCTCCGGCTACGACCTTGGTGACGCCCAGCACCCTCACCTGCCCGGCCACTCCCGGCCCGGGCTTATCCTGGAGCACTCCGACCGCCATCTCGCCGTTTCCGGCGAGCACTGCATTCCCATCAGCGTTTACCTTGACGAAACGGTACTGCGCCGCCGATAGATCCGCCCCAGCTACGAGACTTACATCGAATACCGGGATCTCATAAGCCATTTAGCTCACCCTCCCCTGCTTCTCCGCTAGATACTCCTCATAGAGCTCGGGGTGCATTTCCAGTGCCTTGGTTATCGCCTGCGCCATGGTGAGGCGGGAAGCATCCTTCTCCACCAGCGACTTCGCGATCCCCTCGATCTTCGCCACTGCGCTGCCGCCAGCAGCTATGCCCGACCTGCCCATCTCAGCGAACAGCATGCCCTTCCTGATCGCCTGATCCGCCGCCTTGAGCACGCCCTCGAGCTTCTGCCACTCTTCCGGCGCTTTCTCTGCGATGCCCTTCAGCACCGGGCCGAATTCCTCCGCCTTCGCCCCCGGCAGGTTAGCAAACTCGGATGCCGCCTTCGCGACAAACTCCTTGACCCTCTGCCGGTCGCGCTCTTCTTTCAGGACCTTTTCCAGCTCTTCCGCCTTTTTCACCGCCGCCTCATGCTCCTTCCAGATCTGCTCGAGCATGGGCCTTACTTCTTCCGGTACTCCCTCGAAATTCAAACTGCCATCCTCCTTTTTCACCGGGGGCGGATAGCCATACTTATCTTTCTTGCCTTTGTCTCCCTGTTTGTCCTTGTCATCCGCCTTATTCTCCGGGGCCGGATACCCATACCCCGCGAGCCCCGCCAGGGTCTTGATGATGTCAGCCGGGAGCTCATCTTTATACGCATTTAGCAGCCTGAGCGCGCCCTTCACCGCGCCCGCCGCCTTCTCCGAGAGCTTCTGCGCCTTAAGCACCTCTTCCACCTTCGCCTCATCCTCAAGCTCGGTCTCGAGGATGGCCTTCAGAATTTCCTCCATGCTCTTCCCTCCTTCTTCTGCTTTAAAAAGCAAAAAGCGCTTTTTATTAGCGCCTTTTGGTACCAGACTGACCTCTACCGCCTCTAGATCCTTGAGCCTCATTACCACACCACTACCACCTCCTTATGCCGGTTCTCTCACCGCGAACCCTCCCACCGAGTAGCCGGTATACTCGCCCTCCTTAACCTTCCGCCACAGCTCATCATCGGTGATGTGGACCGCAAGCACCCAGCTCCCCTTCTTCACCTTCTGCCCGCCCATTTCGAAGTCATCGGGCGCGATATAGCTCTCCACCACTTCGCCCTGCGCCTTCTTCCGGTGCCAATCGCCCACCACCCGCGACTTTACCAGGAACTTATGCGCCGCCTTTTCGATCTCCTCGGCGGAAATTACCTCGCCCTGGCTGTCCACGCTCTCCGGTTCCAGCACCACGCCATATACGATCCGCCTTTCCTCATCGGCCTTAAGGATCGCCGCATGATATTCCTTGGCAACCCGGCCCATCCTGACATCGATCTTCTGCGGCCTCTCGCCCGGCTTCGACCACACCAGCCACCTCTGCCCCTTGCCCTTGAGCTCGCTTATCACATCAGCGAGATCCCGCGACTCGGCATAAGGCGTCTGGTCCTTCGGCTTATCGATCAGCCATACCCGCCGCCCGCCGGAGACAGGCGCATACTCGATAAGAAAGCGGCCCTTCAGCCGCTCTCCATGCAGGAATATCTCGAACATATGCTCGCGCCAGACCCCGATTTCATACTCCCCGTGATCCAGCGCGAAGAACTTGGCATAGCTGTCCGCCGCCGCTCCCGCTCCTCCGGGTTCAGCCACATACGGCTCCTTTACTCCGACCTCCAGCCACTCATCCGGCTGCGCGAGCTTGAACTGCCCCTGAAGATTATCATCCGGCGGAAGGCTTATCAGCCTATCCCCGCCTGCCTCCCGGTTATCCTGGGTCCGCCCGAGAAACACCGAGAATCCCCACAGCTCTCCTTCCCTCGCCTCGAACCGGAGATCTCCATGCAGGCTATGA
>JACIYF010000002.1 GCA_014360065.1 Clostridia bacterium
ATCAGACTGGACCGGCTGCCTGGTACCCGCATCATATCGCCAAAGGTAGTAACAATAACTCCGGGTAGCCTGGCCAGGCCAATCATTTTATCGATATCCCCGGTATCGGTAACGCAGACGGGGCAGCCAGGACCGCTTTTAAGACGAAGTTCCCCCTTGAGAAGCTCCCTTATGCCACTGCGGGAAATGGCTACGGTATGAGTACCGCATACCTCCATAAAGTTAAGCGGCCTGGAGATCTTTTGCTGGAGCCTCTCTAAAATGCGTTGCCCGAGTTTTAGGTCTTTAAACCTCTGTAGTAACTCCATTGATTTCCTCCCATAATTTTAGAGTTTCCAGGGCTTCTTCCATATCAAGCTTACTTATGGCATACCCGGCGTGGAGGAGAACAAAATCTCCCACCTTGACTTCCGGCGTTACCCCAATGCTGATGCGACGCCGATTACCCATTATATCTACCCAGGCATACAGACCTTCAATTTTATATATCTTAGCCGGTACAGCTAGACACATGCTGCACTCCTCCAGTAGGCAATTGTCGCCTGACCTAGAGCCAGGCCTCCGTCATTGGTGGGTACCTGATGGTGGTAGTAAACGTCAAAACCTAATTCCGTTAATTTCCGGCGGGCCATTACCAGCAGGTAAGGATTTTGCCACGTTCCACCGCTTAAGACTACTTTGTTAAGGCCATTTTTGGCTCTTACCTCAGTTGCTCCTTGGCAAACCATCGCCACTAAAGTATTATGAAATTTAGTTGCAATCAAGGTTTTATCCGTACCCCTTTTTAAATCCTCGAGGATGCCCGCCAGGACTTCGGCCGGATAAAGTACTCCTTGCCGTATTTCAAAGGGATAGGATTCGCTGTACCCTCCACGCACAAGTTCGGCCAACTCCACTGCCGCCTGACCCTCGTAGAAATTTTCCCGGCAGACCTGCAACAGAGCTGCTACCGCATCAAAAAAACGACCGCAGCTGGAAGTCAAAGGAGAATTAAATTTGCTTTGGAGCAACTTGCCTACCAGGGCAACTTCCTTGTCCGAACAAGGAATAAAATTCCGGTAGCGCTCTATGCCTTCGTGACCGAAATATTGGTAGAGGTAAGCTAAGGCCATACGAAAGGGCTGGCGAACGGCTGCTTCTCCCCCTGGTAAGGGGACATAGGCTAATTGGACCTCACGCTGAAAGGAGCAAAAATCACCGCGTAGTATCTCAAAACCCCAGATGCAGCCGTCCGTCCCGTACCCGGTGCCATCACAAATTATACCGATGACCTCTTCCTGCAGTCCGTTCTCAGCCAGGCAAGAGGCCAGGTGGGCGTGGTGGTGTTGGACAGGTATAAACTGTTCAGCCGGCAGCTCTCGCGCCAGGCGGGAAATGCGGTAATTGGGGTGCAGATCATAGGCAATAACCTGGGGCACAATATTTACCAGTCGGGTTAGGGAAGCCAGGGAGGAGTGGTAAAAGGCAACACATTCCTCAGAACTCGTTTCACCGATGTACTGGCTAAAGAAGGCGCGGTTACCTTTTACCAGGCAGAAAGTATTTTTCATCTCGCCACCAGTACCCAATACACTTAACTCCCTGGGCGGGGCCGGTATTTCTAAGGGGCTGGGGACATAACCCCGGGAGCGCCGCCAAAATTGCAACTCGCCATCCATTACCTTTACTACCGAATCGTCACAACGATTTTCGATTTCCCGGTTATGCCAGAGAAAATAGTCCGCCACCTGTCCTAACTGAACCAGGGCTTCTTCATTATTCTTAACAAGGGGTTGGCCACTGGGGTTGCCACTGGTCATCACCAGGGCTTCGACTTTCCCATCAAAGAGTAGCAAGTGTAACGGCGTATAAGGTAACATGACGCCAAGGCTTTTAAGGTTGGGGGCCAGATTATCAGGTAAAGGGCTCCCGGGCTGGCGTTCCAGAACAACAATGGGGGCTGCCGGGCTAAGTAAAACTCGGGCCTCTTCGGGACTCACCCGGCAGTATTTCTGGACTGTATCTAAATCACGGCACATGATTGCCAAAGGCTTGGCCGGACGCCTTTTGCGCCGCCTTAACTCGCCAATAGCCATAGGATTACGAGCATCACAGGCCAGGTGAAAACCGCCCAACCCTTTAACAGCAACAATTTTCCCAGCCAGGATAAACTGGCGAAAACATTCCGCCCAATTTCCGGCAACCTCTCTTCCATTTCTATCTACTAGGAAAATTTGGGGGCCACATCGAGGACAAGCGTTAGGTTGCGCATGAAACCTGCGGTTACGGGGGTCATGATATTCCTGCTCGCATTCCCGGCACATAGGGAAAGCGCTCATAGAGGTTCGTTCCCGGTCATAAGGAAGATCACGAATAATGGTAAAGCGTGGGCCACAGTTCGTACAATTGGTAAAGGGATAATGAAAACGACGTTCTGCCGGGTTCAAAATATCCCGCCGGCAATCCTCGCAAATCGCGACATCCGGCGTGATAAGAACTTCTCTTTCCCCCTGACACTCGCTTTTAATTATCTCGAAGGAGGCATATCCCTGGGGATCCTGGGGAGTTAATCGTATGGCGGTAATCCTGGCCAGGCGGGGTGGATGATACTTTAGTTCCTTTAAAAAAGAGGCAACGGCAGCCGTTTCTCCTTCAATTTCCAGAGTTACCCCTGACACGGAGTTGAGTACCCACCCCTTGAGGCCGTATTTACACGCCAGGTTAAAAACATAGGGGCGAAATCCTACTCCTTGGACAATACCTTGAATTTTAACCTGGTAACTAATTATTTTTCCCGCTTCCTCCTGACGAGCTGAGTAAGCCATTGACACCAGGCCTCCACCCCCTCATCTTTCAGGGCAGATACCGGAAAGATTTGAATAGCGGAGTTGATGCCCCGCACGTCTTGCTCCAAGGCATCCATGTCAAAATTCGTATAGGGCAACAGGTCGATCTTATTAACTAACAAAGCCCTTGACTCCCGAAACATAAGTGGATATTTGCAAGGCTTATCGTTACCTTCAGTAACACTCAGAACCATTACCTTCATATCTTCACCTATGTCAAATTCGGCGGGGCAGACTAAATTGCCAACGTTTTCTACCGCCAATAGATCTAATTCATCAAGGTTCAAATCCTCGAGGCAAGAAGCAATCATATTGGCATCCAGATGGCAAGCGCCACTGGTATTGATTTGCACCACCGGTACACCTTTTTGGGCAATTCTTTCAGCATCCCTGGCCGTACAAATATCACCCTCGATGACTCCAATATTAAGTTGAGGTTGCAAATGTTCAATGGTTCTTTCCAAAATGGTGGTCTTGCCCGAACCGGGAGAACTCATTAGATTAAGGACAAAGACTCCTTTTTCCCGGAACAGTTCCCGGTTGGCAGCAGCCAGAGTATCGTTAGCCCCCAAAATACTGGAAACAAGCTTAATCTGCAACAACTTCAACCCCTTATCTTCCTAAATAATTGGGATCGCGTTGCCGAAGCATCCTTAATCACCCTCAATATAGTCAACATAGAGCTCACTCCCACTAACTACGGCGATATCGGTACACTGGCATTGGGGACAGCGGAAGCGATAACCCTCCACTAAAAACTGGTGAGAACATCGCCGGCAGCTTCCCTCTATTTCCTTTATTTCAACCTCCAGTTCCCCCTGCGCTATGAGGGGGATATCTTCTTTTAGTGTAGTAAAGCAGAATTCCAGGGAGTCAGGTACAACTGCCCTTAGCTTTCCTATAACTAACTTTATTTTCGTGATCCGGCGTAAACCGTAACTATGAGCGTTTTTGGTCACAACATCTAAGATTCCTTGCATTAATGCCAGCTCATGCATGCAGTTCATCCCCAGGCTCCACAAAGAGGATTTTTCTTAAAAGCTCCCCCACTGCCTTAACTGTAGCCGCCACCTCCGTTGTTAAAGAATCGCCAAAGGCCAAGCTGCCCGGCTGGATGCCGATTATAAATAGATCAGCGTTTGTTTCCCTTTGGAGATAAGCAGCTAAGAAAGAAAGGGGCAGGCCATGGGTAGAAGTGCAATAAGCACCTACCTCATCTATTTCGATGATGCTCACGGCACCTGGCGGTGCTCCCAAGTCTGCCGCATCGATAAAAACAATATGACTTGGTTGCAACTCAACCAGACGGCCTAAAAAGTTCTCGGGCATGTCACCGCAATTTATTAGGACTACATCCCCTCTATCCAAACCTGTTTCTTCTAAGGCGTTAATTACCGCTACCCCTGCCCCATCATCACCACGAATCTCGTTACCCACGCCGCATAAAGCTACTACCCTGCGCTTGGCAAGGCGGCAACGCAAGGCAGCTTCCAGGCTAACCTGCGCTTCCTTTGTTGTTTCTAGCACTATTCCCTCTGACCTCCTCCTTCCAACTGTTGCAGAAACTGTACAACCTCGTACATCTTGTTGTTCGAGCGGAAGTAGCGCACGCATTCCTGGTGGTTGCCTCTCACTACCCGTACCCCCAACTTTTCCAGTCCCGCAATGATCCGATCCATATGGGGGCAACGGGAATAAAAATCCTCCCAAATCAGGCAGGCAGCGACATGCACTACGTTAACACCCGTCTCCCGAATCAGCTTGCGAACAATAGGAACTACCCCTTTACCCGGACAACCGGGACATTGAAAGTTGGCTATGACCTGAAGGCTATCACCATAGCGCTTTGCTCGGGCTTCTCCCCTTAGGAATGACTTCTTACAGATAACGCTGGGGCAGGTGGTCTCTACCTTGGCGCAACCCATTAGAGCAACCTTAGCGATGTCTCCCGTCAACATAGTCACCCCTTTATTACTCGCTCCTGGCCTGCACCCTTAATTGTTCCGGATCCACCGCACCCGTAAAGCATAATTCATATTCGGAAGTTAAATGGTACATGCCACAACGGCAGACCTCCTCGCACATCTGACACATGACACACTGGAGAAGCCTGATCTCAGGGGGGCCCGTAGCCTTCCAGGCGGTATCATTCCAATAGACGTCTTCCTTTTGCGGGTCAAGCTTGAGCTCGATGGCATTAGCCGGGCAATACTTTAGACACAATTCGCAGCCCACACATTTGTAGCAGCTTAAGCAACGCCTGGCCTCGTTACGGGCCATCTCTTCGGTATAACCCAGGTAAACCTCTTTAAAATTCGACTTGCGCTCTTCGGGAGACAGCATGGGCATGGGCACTCGTTTTTTCTGCCAGGCCTCTTCCCGCAGGAACATATAACGTCGCTCGGCAGCAATGTCCAGGGCCTTTAAATCTCTACCGTAGTCATATTCATCAACAAAGGGATTGCCCTCATTACTGCCGCTTAAGTAGCGGTCGATGGCCAGAGAGGCACGGCGGCCGCCGGCCAGGGATTCTATAATAGTTGATGGTCCGCGAATTACCTCTCCCTCGGCAAAAACTCCAGCAACACTGGTGGCCCCGCTGTCCGGATCTACAGCTATCAAAGTGTCGCCGCGCGTGAGCCGGAACTGAGAGCGCTCTTCTCCCAGGACGCTTAAGTCGGCCATCTGGCCAATGGCAATGAGCACGCTGTCGCAGGGGATGACCTCGTGGGTAGACTCATCCAAGACAGGGTTGAAACGCCCTTCACTATCAAACACCGATTTGACTCCTATCAATTCGACCCCCGTTACCCGGCCATTCTTGCCCAAAATTTTTCTCGGCGCCCGGCGATGGAGAATGGTCATGCCTTCTTCGCAAGCCTCAGTTATTTCCCAGGCGTGAGCAGGCATTTCCTCCCGGCTTTCCAGGCATACCAGTTGAACTTCCGCCCCCAACCGGATAGCACAACGGGCCACATCAATGGCAACATTGCCGCCTCCAACAACTATGGCTTTTTTGCCAAGGTCGATCTTTTCGCCCAGGTTAAGGGCCCGCAAAAAATCGATGCCCCCCCATACCCCTTGTAGTTCTTCGCCCTGAACCCGCAACTTACGGCTGATATGGGAGCCAATACCTATAAAGATAGCCTTATAACCCATACCCCTGAGGTCGGCTAGGGATATATCCCGGCCAATGCGTACACCGGTGCGAAACTCTACGCCCAGGGCTGCAATAGCCTCTATTTCTGACCGGAGGACGTCTAGAGGCAACTTGTAGCGGGGCACTCCATAGCGTAACATCCCGCCCGGTTCCGGCAAGGCCTCAAAAACTGTCACCGGATAGCCTAGATAGGCCAGATCATAGGCAACCTGCAGACCGGACGGGCCGGCACCCACAACGGCAACTTTTTTTTGCGGATCCTGGTTCTTAGTGCGTACCGGCTTTTTTAGCAGTGGCTCGCCGCGTTCTCTCTTTTTTTGGTAGACCCAGTCGGCAACAAAACGCTTCAACCAGGCATCGGCTACGGGCTCCTCTTCCCCATAATTGCGTTTACACATTTCCTCACAGGGGTGATTGCAGGTACGACCAAGTGAGGCGGGCAGGCATACCTTCTGCCGGATGAGTTCAAGCGAACCTTCATAATCTCCCTCTACTATCTTACGTACGTATCCCCGTATATCTAAATGGGCCGGGCAGGCGAGACGAGCCGGGTCTGGCTTCTCATTAACGACGATTTCCGGCTTACCCCTGAACCCTGCCGGTACAGGCGGTTTAACGAAAGGGTAAGGAGTGGTGAAAGGTTTTTCTACCAGGCGCCTTAACGTTTCCAGTTTTACACTCATGCTCTTCACCTCGCCTTAGTGCATGATAATTATCCGCAACAGATCCAGGGCTGCGATGGGAGCTACGCCAAACCAGAAAAAACGCAAGGTTTGATCGATACGCAGGCGGGCGCAAACAGCCCGGATATAGCTCACCAGGCCCAATAATGCCAGGGTTTTAAGCAAAAAGCTGACTATGGGAGGCAATACAAAAGCGCCAAAATGGATGGATTCAGGTCCGCCAAAGAACAGGGATACCGCCAGTCCGGTAACGATTACCAGTTCAAGATGCTTGGCCAGGTAAAACATTGCCAATTTAGGACCCGAATACTCAATGAAAGGTCCATCATGAATCTCATAGAGAGCCAGAGGTGCATCAAAAGGTACCTTGTAGAGAATGGCAGGTAAAACCGTCAGGAGAGCAACAGCCGCCAGGGGAGCCTTCAAGAATAACCACCCGTGCTGGGCTTGGAAACTGACTATCTCGGTTAGGCCAAGGGAGCCAACGATTATTACCGGAGATAGTACGCTTAGGACCAAAGGGAATTCGTAAGCCAGCAAGAGGGTTAGACTGCGGGAACCGCCTACAGCTCCGTAAGGATTGCTCGAAGATAATCCTCCTATCCCAATGGCCAGCTCGGGAATGAGCAATAAAGCCAGAATTACCAACAAATCACCAGTGGAGGCAAGCACGGCCTGTGACGAACTCATAGGTATGAGCAGGAGCAGTACAGTAGTGCTAGCTACTGCCAGGACAGGGGCCAGGTTAAAGACGCTGCTTACAGCGGCGGCAGGTGTCAAATCCTCTTTGACAAAAAATAGTTTCCCGAAATCATAAAACGCCTGCCAGATAGGGGGCCCCATGCGATGCTGCATCCGGGCATAGAGCCTGCGGTCTATACCTTCATAGAGAAAACCTAAGAATGAGCAAAAGAGAAGACCAGGAAACCCCACAACCTGCAAGATAGTCTCGGCCATACCTACAACCTCACCCTTTCCTGATAAAGTTCATCCAGGGTATAAATCTGACGGCGACCAGTTTTGGCGCTGACCAGCGTCACCCGCTCCACACATCCGTAACAGTGATCAAAGGTGCGAATGGTAATGGGGATGTCGGCCACACTGTCTCCCACCAGGGCCGTTTTAAAAGCATTGATGTTGGCACCGGTGGGGCCGCGAAGACGGTTACGCTCCAGAACCTCGGTGCCGTTACCCCGCATATAGTGGCAGCACTCGCCCCGCGGTGCTTCCCAGCGCATAAGGGATTCCCCCTCGGGGATAGTATCCGGGGGCAAAACCCTAACGGGCCCGGCCGGCAGGTTAGCTAAAATCTGGCGGATAATCTTAGTAGATTCGTAGCACTCGTAAATCCGCACCAGGGTACGGGCCAAATTGTCACAGGTGTCAAAAACAGCCATATCCCAGTCCAGGAGAGGGTAGACCGAGGCAGGATCGGACTTACGAACGTCAAATTGAATACCGGATCCCCTGGCCATCATGCCCACGATGCAAAGCTTTCGGGCATCTTCTTTGGGGATAATGCCTACGCCCTTCAATCTCGCGATGGCAGTGGGCTCCCTGGTGAATATACTTTCGTAGTACTTGGTCTGCTCATCAAGGTAGTCCATTACCTCCAAAATCTTATGGGCTATGTCGGCATTTATATCCCGGCGCACACCGCCTTCTGTATTGTAATCTTTGCGCATGCGGTTACCGCACATGGCTTCAATGATATCATTAATTCGCTCGCGGTCGCGCCAGGTATAATGGAAAACGGTATCGAAGCCCATGTCCTGGGCAATGATGCCAAACCAAAGATAATGGGACTGCAGCCTCTCCAGCTCCATCAGTAGCGCCCGCAGGTAATGGGCCCGGGGCGGAATTTCCAACCCCATTCTTTCTTCCAGGCAGTAGGTAAAAGTACTGGATTCGGAATGATCACAGATGGCGCATACTCGCTCGATTAAATAGCGGGCTTTGGGATAGGGACGGCTTTCAACAGCCTTTTCCATGCCGCGAAAATTGTAACCCAGAATGAAGTCGACATCCACCACTTCTTCCCCGTCAATGACAAACTGAAAATGCACCGGCTCTTTTAGAATGATATGTTGCGGCCCCAGGGGCAGGATAAAGCGACCCTTCTGCCCTCCCTCCTGGCGGCCCGGGGGGTTATAGACCTTCTTGCCTATAACTTCTTCTGATGACCTTTTCTCCTGGTAAAGCCTGGTGAGGTCTTCGTTCCTATATTCCTTTCGTAGCGGGTAAACCTCTGCCGGCCAGTCTTCCGGCAGATAAATCGGCCGGTCATCGGGTATACCTTCTACCTTGACCCCGAAGAAAGACTGCAGCTCGCGTTCATACCACAAAGCCCCGGGGATCAGGTGGGTGATGGTAGGCACCCGGGCTTCACTGTACGGCACCCTCAAACGGAAATTAACGGTACAGTAAAGTTTGGGGAAATCGCCCTCCGAGATGTGGTAGAGAACTTCCAGTTCCTTATGATTATCTACCCCGGTAATGAAGGTAAGGAACCCCATGTCATGCTTTGTCATCAGGTACTTGATGCCTTCCAGCAGGCCGGTTTGATCCACGTCTATCCAGGCGCGGCCGGCGGCGGCCTCATAGGGTAGGCATACTTTCCGATCATGATCGAGGCGATACCCCAAAAAATGGGGTCCCAGAACATTTTTCAGCTCCAGAGCCAGCATTTCGGCATTCTTTTCGTTGGGACTCGCCATCTCATCTTCCCCCCAATTGTCTCTAGTCAGGGCTTTACTACTTTACCAGGTCATACGCAGGCTACCTTTTTACCGTAACGGCGGGACTTTTCTGCCAGGATGCCCAACGCCTGCACCGCGGCATGAATTACTCCGTCCGGCCGGTGAGGGCATCCCGGGACATAAACATCAACAGGAATAACTTTATCTACCCCTCCAATGATATTAAAGCAATCCCGGAACGCGCCCCCGGAGCAAGCACATGACCCCGAGGCCACTACTACCTTGGGTTCCGGCATTTGTTCATACACCCGCTGGAGAATGGGGGCCATATTATAATTAACCGGCCCGGTGACAAAGAGGATATCGCCATGGCGGGGCGAGCCTTTTAATAAAATGCCAAAGCGCTCTACATCCAAATAAGGCGTAAAGAGAGGTAACAGCTCCGCATCGCACCCGTCGCACGAACACGCGTTAACCCAAACGGCCCAGGGCGACTTGGTCTGGAAGAAAGCCCGGACATCTCCCCAATTCACTTCAAATCCCTCCTATCGTCTGTACCAGTAAGAAGATAAGCACGCCTACCGTTAGAATCACCCAGCCTAGCCCACCTTTAAGAAAACTTAAATCCAGGGCACCAAGCACCGGACCGAAGATGCGGCGAACAGCCCAGTACAGGTGCTGGCCAGCCATGTATAGCTCCCGGTCGGCGTAGCTGCAGCCCCACCCATCGCCTACTGTGGATACACCGTTGAGGTAAAGGGCGCTCTTTCCCGGGCAGGGTTGGGATCGTGTCAGCGACCTGCTGACTGCTACGACCAGGGAGGCTAAAACTGCTATTCCTAGCAAAAGCATGCCGGTTACGACCGGATCCCAGTAGCCCCAGACTTGAACCGCAGGTACAGCATCCACCAACACTGCTAAAGCCGACCTTAAATAAGTCAACGCCTGGGCTGGCCAGAGCCCCAGCAGGATACAAAGTATAGCGAGTACCCATGTAGGCAGCATGGTCAGCAACGATGGTTTAAATATTCTTCCCTCTGGTTCCCCCGGGCCCAGGAATAGTCCGGAGAATACCTTGCCGTAGGCTATAAGGGTCAGAGCGCTCACTAGCACCGCCATCACCGTGAGAACCGGCTGCCCTGCCTCTATGCCCGCTTGATATAGTAACCACTTGCTGGCAAAACCGTTTAAAGGCGGTACTCCAGCCGAGGCCAGGGCTCCCAGCCCAAAGAGCATGGTAATGGTGGGAAACCGCCGGCCCCAGCCGCCCAGGTAGCGCAGCTCACTGGTGCCAGCCTGACGGATGATGACTCCCGCTGCCAGGAACAGCAGGGTCTCCATAATAGCGAAGTTCATCAGGTGAAGTAAGGCGCCACTGGAGCCAATTGGTGTCCATAAGCCCAAGCCCAGCAGGATATAGCCTACCTGGCTAATGGAAGAGTAAGCCAGAACGCGCCGCAAATCATTTTGCTGGAGAATTAGAAAGCCGCCAACGAGCATCGTCAGCACGGCTAAGGCCAGTAGTATGGGCCGGACTATATTTAGCCAGGGAATATAAATGACAACCAGGAGACGTACCAGGGCATAAAGAGAGGCAGTCGTCGAGGCAGCCGCAAGAACAGCTCCTACTGGCATGCTTGCGCCAGCGTAGGCATCGGGCTTCCAGGAGTGCAGCGGTACTACCCCCGCCTTTAGCCCCAGACCGGCAATTAACGCGGCCATAGCCACAGACAAGGCCAGGGGCGGCTGCCCCTGGATCCCTAAGGCCTGGACTTTAAGGGCAAGGTCCCTCATATTCAAGGTGCCAACTAAGCCGTAAAGAACAGCAATCCCCAGCAGGACAGCTCCAGTCCCCACCGATCCAAGCACCAGGTATTTGTAGGCACCAGCTATCGCCTCAGCCCGCTCCTCTTCAAAGGCTACTAAGCCGTAAGCAGCAACGCTCATGATCTCCAGGAATACGTAAAGGTTAAAAATATCACCGGTAAAGGTAAGGCCCATTATTCCGACAGTGAGTAAAAGATAGAGGGTATAAAATCGTGTTAGTCCACTGTTTTGTCGCATATCGGCTATGGCATAAATACCCACCAGCAAACTGACCCCGATCGCCAGAAGCGCCACAATCAGATTAAAGCCGTCGATATTAAGGGTGATGCCCCACGGAGCCGGCCAACTTCCTAACCGGTACTCAACTTCTCCCCGGGTCCAGATGATCTGGGTCAGGCCAAGGCAAGCTGCTCCACTGATACCGAGGCTGGCCACGGCAAACCAGTCGCGAAGGCGCGGCAACCTCCATCGCTCCACTACCATCCCGACCAGCGGTGTAAGGAAAGCCGCCGCAAAAAGAATCACTATGGGTAAGATCGGCAATTGTTCCCGCATTTTATTTCCCCCTCAGCCCGACAGTATCCGTAACTCCCAAACGTTGGTATGCTTTTACGGCCAGGGATAAGGCTACGGCCGATACGCAAACGCCGATAACAATGGCGGTAAGAACCAGGGCCTGGGGGAGGGGGTCTACGAATGAAGTGGCCAAGTTTGTTACTATTTCCTTCGCCCCTCCGCCCTCTGGTAAAATGGGAGCCCTCCCGCCAGCGCGATAACCCAGACACAGCAGGAGTAGATGCAAACCGTCGCTCATAATCTTTAGGCCAATGGCGATCTTAATCAGGTTTCTCTTGAACAGCAGGCAATAGATGCCCAGCATAAAAGTTAAAATGGCCACTCCATACGGTAAGTTCTGCCACATTAACATTCCGACCCCCTTCCCACCTCTGGTGCTACCGGTTTCTGCCTTGCAGAACGATAAGCCTGGTCACCTCCGGCCAGAATGAAGGCCAGGACGACGGTGAGAAGACCAGCTGCTACATGCAATCCTGTTCCCAGGTTATATAGAGGAACGGCACCACCGCTAAAAAGAGTACCGAAGCCACCTTTGGGGAAAATGTTGGTCATAAAACCTACCCCAGCCAGCAAACTAGCTATACCTACAACAACAAGCAGGAAGATGCCGAAAGCATCCATTGCCTCCAGGCGGTGGGACGTAATTCTACTCCTTAATCCATCGATACCATAAGCCAGGATAAGCATGATCACCGCTGAGGCTACGATCACCCCGCCGGCAAAGCCGCCACCCGGCGTCAGGTGCCCATGGGCAACGACGTAGACACCGAAAAGCAGGGCGATGGGACACAGTATCCTCGCCACAACTTTTACAATTACAGTCATCCCATGGCCCATTTTTGAATCCCCCGCTAAGTTACCCGCTTGCTTCCTGCTGCTTTTAACGCCTTCCCGGTTACGAAAGAGAGCGGCTGCTGCGCAAACGGCAGTAAACAAAACAGTGGCTTCTCCCAAGGTATCAAAGCCGCGGTAATCCCACATAACAGCTGCCACTATATTGCGATTACCGCTTTCGCTGGCGGCCCGGACATTAAAATCGGTAGCGATGCTTTCAGTGTGGAATCCCAGCCACTGGCGCTGGGGAAAATCGCCGAAAGGCGGAAAGGCTTGGAGAGCGGCTGCAACCAAAAAAATGGTTAAAGCAACCACTAACGCCAACATCAGCCACCTTCCTAAGAAGTCACCAGCGCGCTCCTGCCTATTCATTTTTCGTCACCACCTTAGAAAGGCCCTCAGCTTCCTCTTCCCTTTTGGTGAGGCTAATGGCTAGGACATATAGAACCGTGCTCAGACCCGCCCCCACTGCCGCTTCGGTAATAGCCACATCAGGAGCCTGGAGCATGTAAAAGACCAGGGCCAGGATAGCACTAGCGCCCCCGCTAGCCAGGACGGCATAGAGCAGGTCATGTTGATGTACTGCCAGAACGCAGGCCAACAAGAAAAGAAGGAGAAGCCCGTAGAAGATATAAGCCTCGATTCCGTTCATCAATTACCCACCTCCCGCAGTAAATCTCGATTGGGTTCCTTCAACCATGGTTTCGTCCCGGCATAGTGAGCCGCCCGGCTGATGGCATGGGCTCCCACCGGCGAGGTACAAAACAAAAATAGTACTACCAGGACTGCCTTGAGGCTATAAGGGCTACCAAAACGATAAAGGGCAATCCCTATCAGACAGAGCCCGGCCCCACCCGCCACCGCTACCGTACTGGCATGGAGGCGGCAGTAAACATCAGGAAGGCGTATGAGGCCAAGAGCACCTACCAAAGCGCAAAAGGCGCCGATGGCAAGGAGGGATTTTCCGGCCAGGTCCAGGAGGTTCATGACCCAATCTCCCTTCCTTCAAGGTATTTGGCTATGGCCAGGGTGCCAACGAATGCTAGCAGCGCGTAGACAAAAGCTATGTCCAGGTAGAAATCTTTTTGATAATAAGTGCCAAGAATAATTAAGATTGCCGCCAGTAAAGCTGTAAAGGCATCCAACCCTACTACCCGGTCGGCCAGGGTAGGCCCCACTGCCACCCGGAACAAGCAAAGGATAGATGCCACTCCCAGTGCTAAAGTTATTATTAATAAAAAGTTCATTCTACCACCTTCTGCCACAATTTTGCCCAGGGCCCAAGGATCGCGCTGGCAGCCATTTCAGGGACGAGGGTGGACGCATTCAGCCAGTGCACATAAAGGTGTCGTTGATCGCGGTCAACGTCCATTGTCAAGGTGCCCGGCGTCATGGTGATCCCGTTGGCTACCCCGGTTAGACTGACCTCATGTTTGGCTTCAAGGGGTATACAAACAATAGCCGGATTTATGGGAAGACGCGGGTGCAGGATTAAATAAATAACCTGCAAGTGGGATTGTATTTCCGCCCAGATGTAAGCCAGGAGAAAAAGCAGTGCCTTGCCCCACCGTAACGGGTTTAACAGCGGGGCAACACGACCTGTAAAGAAAAAATCTGTAGCCAGCAAGGCAATCACTAAGGCCACCGCCGCGCCGGTGTAAACCTCGGGCAGAAGCACAGCTATACTTGCGCCCGGTAAAACCGCTCCAGCAAAGATGAGCCACATCAGCCACAGGAAAACAGCGGTAGCAGTAAATCTTATAAATTTGGGAGACGAGGTTGACAAAAAAGATTACCTCCTTTCCTTGGAACATGAAGGTTTCCCAACACACCCAGGCTTAAGCGTTTACCTCTTCAAGGCAATTTGCCCCCAGGAAATGCTAGATAAGCGTTGCACCTCCTTCTTTACCTCAGGCCAAAGTTAGACAGATACCTCAGTGGCACATGTCACAAGGCCTTACTGTGTGATTGTGGCTACAATTAACAAGGTTTCTGTGACACTCTCTTTACGCAAAATCCGTGCCGGATTTATAGCAGTGCCACTAACCCAGGCGAAATACGGAGAATGTCCTGGGAATACTCAATTATTAAGAGATACAAAAAAGCCGCGGATGGGGCATAAATGCCCCATCCGGCAGGCCTCAATCCTTATTTGTATCTCTGCTTGGGAATTACAAACCTGTGGCAAATATGCCACAGGTTTGTGGCTTCGAACCCACATGTTTCGTTTTTCTGGTCAAGCTGCCTCCGAAATATTGCCACGGTGTTGTTCCAGGAACAGAAGGATTGGACGAAACTTAACCACATTTCAACAGCAGCAGTTGCTCTAAAAGCCACCCTATGTAGGGCGGCTTATTGTCGAAAAAATAATCCATCTGTTACAGCGGAATGGTTTATAAAATCACAAACAGGATTACATAGTAGGCAATCATTATTGCCAGGCCCAAAGGTACCCCCAGTCGAGCCCATTCGCTGCTAGAAATCTCCAGTTTTCCGGCCGAAATGATATTGGGAATATTCCCTGGTATCAACATACCGCCACTTATTAATAGCCCCATTAAAACGGCTTTTACCTGGATACTGGTCATTGCGGGGCTAATTTCCGCAGCTGCCAGGGTTGCGTTATCTAAAATAGCAGAAATCATATTAATCCAATATAAAATCCGGCTATCTAGGCAGATAATGTAAGTATCAATAACAGGCTTAAAGCCAGCCCCCAGGAGTTCAAGGGCCAGGACAAAGACAAACACCTTTGCTGCCCGAACAAGCACCCCCGTATAAGATTCTACATTTCCCTCCACTCCAGCAACCTCGGTTGCCTTCACCACCCCACCCCGATCCACTAAAATCGTACTTAAGAGTCCTATTACCAGTACACCAGGGATAATGAATTCACCTACTTCGCGCATTAAGTACCAGAAGCCGCCACCCATTTTGGAGACAACAATGGTTGCTAAGGGTTCTCCAACCGGAGTCAAAACTGCTCCCAAGCCAACTGCAAAACAAGCCAGAATGTCCAAGCGTATCTTGTTGCGTCGATTTAGAGGGAGGTTATTAACTATCTCTACCAGGACCAGGGAAGCAATAATGGCCGTAATTACACTAGAAAGTAAACCGAGGAGGATAACTACCAGAAATATGAAAACCTTGAGGGGCATAAACCGCAAAATAGCATCAATGCCTACTTTAATTCGATCTTGGAGCAACTTAAATAAGATACCTGCAATTAGGACGGCTGCCGTAATCATGTATAAAAGATGATTCTCTAGAATTTCCAGGACTAACCCATTGCTAAAGACGCCGGAAACAATGGTCGCTGCCAGGCCCATGAAGAAAAGAAAAGGTTCAAGGTTATGTTCTACCTGTTTGATAAAAAAGGGCAAGGTAAGCACCAACAGTAAAATGATTATTAGGCCAATTAACAACTACCCTACCTCCCGATATGGAAGGGCCATGTCAAGCCCCTTCAAAAATCTATTGCGAGAATACCATTTAGAGACAAAATTATCCCCATACTCCTTCAGAATGTAGATGGCAATAGGTAGATTTAACTAAATCGGCGGTTGTTTAACCTGCTATACGCGGATTGAATACCACAAAAATTTATACGGAGGGAACGGCCCCGTGCGGTTGGTCACCTCCCCCTTTGCCCCAGGTCGAGGCTAAACAAGTATCCCAGCGGCACACATCACCAGACATTTCTGTGTGATGGTAGCTACAAGTAACAAGTTTGCACAAAATCATCGTTACACGCAAAATGCATGCCAGATATATGCCAGTGCCAATAATCCTGTAGGAAATACGGAAAGAACCCTCGAAGTATCCCGATTATGGAGGCGCGAAAGCTGGCGGATGGGGCATAAAGGCCCCATCCGCCAGGCCATCAATTTTTTTACCTCTCATCTTGCTAGTTGCAAACCTGGGGGGCGTTTGCCACAGGTTCGTGGCTTCAATTCCTTGGGGTTCGTTTTTGTGGTCATTATATATAAGCTCACATTCCGCACCCCTTTCCGGAATACCTAAACACACAGCTTGTACATTTTAGCGCAATGTGTTGCCAAAGCCACACGTCTAGTATTCGTACAGCCTCCGGGTAATGGATGCGGAAAATAAGTATTAGCTTCGCCATTCATTATTTTTCTGGCTTGAGGTTATGTTTGGCCAGCAACCGATAGAGGGTCTTCCGGTCCATTCGCGCCGTCCGAGCTGCCTCCGAAATATTGCCACCGTGTTGTTCCAAGAGCCTCAGCAAGTATTGACGTTCAAAATTGGCTATCCACTTTTTCTTGGCGGCAGCAAAGGAACTCCCGCCCATGGTTGCCTGTTCATCATCACCAGTACCCCTTACTAACGAACGGAATTGTTCCGGCAAATCCTCAGGCATGATAAAATCGTTTTCCGTAAGAGCTACTGCTCTTTCCAGTACGTTTTGCAATTCCCTAACATTACCTGGCCAGTGGTAGTTCTGCAATAGCTCCAAGGTCTGGGAGGAGATACCCTTTACTTGCTTATTATACATAAGGGTAAACTTGCCAAGAAAATGAACAGCAAGTAAGGGGATGTCTTCCAAGCGCTCCCGCAAAGGCGGTAAAGTCAGGGAAATAACGTTCAGGCGATAAAAGAGATCTTCGCGGAAAGTCTTTTCTTGCATAGCCTTATTCAGATCAACATTGGTAGCGGCTATTAGCCGGAAATCTACCTGGATGAGGTGAGTCCCACCAATCCGGCGGACTTCACCCTCTTGCAGTACTCGGAGCAGCTTGGCCTGCAAATTAATGTCCAGGTTGCCGATCTCATCCAAAAAGAGGGTACCAGTGTGCACCAGCTCAAAAATGCCTGGTTTTGTGCGGATAGCTCCTGTAAAGCTCCCCTTTTCGTAACCAAAAAGCTCACTTTCCAGCAAAGTTGGAGGTAAAGAGGAACAATCTACAGGAATGAAAGGCTTTCCGGCCCGCTGACTACTAGCATGGATGGCCCTGGCCAGTAGTTCTTTACCTGTACCACTTTCTCCGCCAATAAGAACGTTGGCATCCGTGCGGGCTGCTTTTATAGCCAGCCGAATGACATGCTGCATAGCCTTGCTCTTACCGATCAATTGGTTAAAGCTATGGTGTTCTTGTAATTGGCGCCGCAACTCCCTGTTTTCTTCCACCAGGTTCCTTTGCTGGAGAGCTCGTTCTATTACCAGGTGTAACTGACTTGCTGTGAAAGGCTTGGGAATATAATCATAAGCTCCGTTTTTTATAGCTTCCACCGCAGACTCGATGGTGGCATAAGCCGTAAAAAATATGACCATGATATCAGGGTCATAATCCTTGGCGGCCCGGAGAATAGCCATCCCATCCAATCGCGGCATTTTCAGGTCTGTTAAAACTACGTCTGGTTTCTCTTGCCTCAGGACGGCCAAGGCCTGTTCGCCATTTAGGAAAGTGACTACCTCATATCCAAGGGGCATCAATAAACGCCGGCAATTTTCTAGCATGTCTTCCTCATCATCAATGACCATGATCTTCCTTTTTCCTGCCATTTATCTCTATCTCCCTTCAGGAAGCATCTTTTATTTCCCGTTGATGAGGACTTGATACGGCGGGCTTCGAAGGACCTTGTCCAACTCTGGCCCCGGCAGCCGGCAGGGTTATTATAAACGTAGCCCCCTGGCCGGGTTGGCTGTTAACCTCAATACGGCCACCGTGATTTTCAATGATACCCTGGGTCACGAAGAGTCCCAGGCCTGTACCTTTACCCACCTCTTTAGTGGTAAAGAAAGGGTCAAAAATCCGCTCTAGGTTTTCCGGAGCAATTCCAACTCCTGTGTCGCTAACTTCTATTTTCACCCAGCCCGGGACAGACGAATAGGACGCAACCCTAATGATGCCTTCTCGTATGATAGCATCCCTGGCATTTTGGAGGAGATTGATCAGGACCTGTTGCAGGTGATCCGGATTGCCGTATACAAAGGGCAGTTTGCAGTCCAGGTGCTTCTGCAGCTGGATCTGGGCTTTCTCCAATTGATTACCTAGCAAAGAGAGCACCCCTTCCACTACCTCATTGAGGTCCACGAGTTGGAAGGTTTCCGTTGGGCGCCGGGCAAAGGAAAGAAGACTCTGGGTGGTAGTAGTTATACGCCGAGCATGCTTACCAATTACCTGCAGGTCTGTAATCAGGGAAGAAAGTTCTGGTTGTAGCCCGTTTTGTAATTCTGACAGCATACATTCCAGGCGGGCAAGAATAATACTGGCCGGATTATTGATTTCGTGGGCAAGCCCCGCCGCCAGCTGGCCAACAACCGCCATTTTTTCTGACTGGATTAGCAGTCGCTCGAACCTTTTTAGTTCCTCGTACCTTTCTACCAGAGCCTTATTTAACTGGTTTATCTCCCGGTTGGCCTCTTCCAGTTGTTGTTTTTCTTTTTGTAACCTGGCAATTAGCCTGCTTCTTTGGATGGCCAGGCCGGTAAGGTTAGCTATGGCCAGGATTACCTCCTGGTCCTCTAAGGTAAAAACTCCAGGTTCGGCACTGGCTATGGATAGAACGGCTATAATTTTCTGGTCAACTTTAACGGGGAGGCAGAGATATTTTTGGATGGCCGTCTCTGTCATCAGGTAAGCACAGTCTTGAGCGCCATTAGAGAGGTTAACTATCACCGGGAAACCATCACGCAGAGCCGGACACTGCCTGGAATTCAGTGCTTCCTGGCAAAGGTTTGTGCGAGGCTGTGATAGGAAACACCGGTGAGCTTGTAAGGAAAAAGTTTCTCCCTCCAGCAAGAAAAATCGACAACAGTAAGTGGGGAAGAGCTGCCTCATTTCCCTTACCACCACGGTTGCTATCTGGTCCACTTCCATAGGCAGGTAACCAAAAAGGTTATTTAGTTTAAGCACAGTGGCAAAAGCCTTATTCACCTTGCCTCGCCCCTATTGTCTTTTGGCTGCCATGAATGCCGTTACATACTCAGGCCGGGCGTCCAGGGGTAGTTCGCAACCAGAGCTGAGGATAAGTTGTTGACCAGGCAATTGAGTTAAGGCCTGAACTTCTTCCTGAATCTTTTTTTCTGGTCCTGATACAAAAAGGTAAGGTTTGACGTTACCTATGAAGCAAATGCCAGGTAATAGTTGCATGGCCTCGACAGGCGAAACGACGTAATCAAGCCCCACCAAATTTACAGGTATCTCTTCCAGGCAGGGAAGGATTTTTCCTACCGGACCGGTAATTTGCAACCAGCGAATACTAGCCCCCGCAACCGCATAGGCTGAGAATATACTCTCCAGGAGGGGAACAAGATAGCTGTGAAAAGCAGCCGCGGGCAAAACGGCGAGTGAGCCAGCTGGTTCTAGAAGTACCAGACCATGGGCTCCTGCGGCTAAAAGAGCCTGGCCCTGCAGGGTGCTCACCCGGGCCGTGAAGGCCAGGATTTCCTGGAATCTCGCTGGAGCGTCAATTATCAGGTATAAGAGCTGTTCCAGACCCAGTAATTGACCGGCTATTGTCATAGGTCCTGTCACTTTGCCCACCACTGGTACCTGGTTTTTCACCTGCCGGCGCAACAAGGCACAGGCCTTAAGAATGACTGGCATTCGCCCCGCCTTTGTAGGTTCAGGCAATCGCAAGGAAGCCAGGTCGTTAAAACCTAGCCGGCCGATTACATAGGGATAATCATCTTCAGGATATTCCAGGATGGCTCCCAGGGCCTCAGCCTCCACCGAATTATCGGCCCCTACCAGGAGTAAATCGTATTTGAAACGCCTGTAGCTGGTAAGGAGGCTCTCTGCCATAGCCTCAGCTTCTGTCACATAACGGCGGACTGGAACTCCGGCTATTCTTGCTGCCCAGGCTAGCACCTGCGGCGCTGCTGGTATTGTTTCTGGCTTTAGCTCAATAGCTCGCATTATCCTCGTGTAGGAATTCACGGTTTAACCCCCTTCGCGGTACAAAGCCTCAGCGCAGTAAAGACGTCTCTGGCTATCAAATCCACGTTGAGATCTTCGGGGCAGCACTGCTGTACAGCTGCGCCCCCAGCAATTACTTTTATTCCCTCAAGACCGACTTTTTGGGCGAAGGGCTTGATTTCCCGTACGGTATGAAATGTAGTGGAAATGAGGGTGGAAACGCCAATCCAGCTTGCCTGTTCCTGCTGGGCTACAGTAACGAAGGTCTGGGGCGGTACGTCTGTTCCCAGGTCTATTACCCGAAAGCCTGCTGCGGTAAAGATTATTTTTACTATGTTTTTGCCTAAGTCGTGGATATCGCCCTGGATGGTGCCTAAGACTATGGTGTCTTGCAGCACCTGCTTCATATTTAAATGACCGTGAGCTTGTAAAACGTTCATGACGCTCATTACGGCCCGGCCGGCCAACAAGATTTCCAGCAGGTTAAATTCATCGTTGGTACATTTTATGTCCAGGGAACGCAAGGCATGGGTCAACCCCAGTTCTATCACAGCCTCTACCGGGAGACCGGCTCGCAACAGTTGGAGAGCGATCTCTGCCGCTTCTGCACTGCGGCCTTCCATAATAACTGTAGCCAGTTTGTTAGCATCCACCATGGCTCCATCTCCTAAAAAGAAAATTAAGCCAAAAAATATAGCACCTTGCTGTACCTAGGCTTGGTATCAAGCACCTGAAGCCAGGTCACCCAAAGCCTTTTCCTGGAGCCTCTAAATCTGATAACTAAATTTTCTAACGCCTGCTATCCAGGTTTCTTAGCACGAGATAGGAATAACCGAGCCTTGCAGGCAGATAAAATGCCGCCCATTATCGACATAAGACGGATGCCCGCAGGTCTACTAGTCATGCTTTTAATTCGCCAGACAGGAAGTATGTTCCTCCCGAGTTCGACAGTTTTGAGGCACATGGGGAAGCGTGGATCTTGCAATGGCGCGGTTTTCGGGGATTTGGATTAGGGAAAACGAGAGAAGGCGTAGGCACACCATATACGGCCGGGTATCAGGAATATGCGTGGCAGTAGCGAATAGAGTAGGCATGTACATCCGAACTGCGCAGCGCAACAACAAGGACCACGCTTACGTCCATGTAATGTAAGGACTTTGTCAGAGTTACTCCCAACGCTCTTCGCCAAAGCATAGACCATATACTGATCAAGGCTCACGTTTTCTTTCCTATGGCCAGGGGTCAAGTGCCGGATATAACTTTTTTACGTAAATACCCAGCGGCGGATTGAAAGGCCCGGGCCCGGTGGCTAATGCGGTTTTTTACCATCGGCGGCAGCTCAGCCATGGTGGCCCGGTACCTGGGGACCACAAATAGGGGGTCATAGCCAAAGCCGTGGTGACCGCGGGGAGAAAAGCCAATGTAACCTTCGCAACAACCTTCAAACCAGCGCTTTTCCCCCGAGGGGAGGGCAATGCAGATGACGCAACGGAAGCGGGCCCGGCGCCGGGGTTTGGGCACCCCACGAAGCAGCGCCAATAGCTTCTGGTTGTTGCGGGCATCGTCCTTGGGTTCGCCGGCAAAACGGGCCGAATGTACCCCAGGAGCACCTCCTAGATAATCCACTTCCAGGCCCGAGTCATCGGCTAGGGAGAGCTTACCGGTGGCGCGCAGGGCAAAGTCAGCTTTGAGCTGGGCATTGGCTTTAAAAGTGGCGCCCGACTCCTTCGGCTCACCCACCCCGGGAAAGTCAGCCAGGCACAAGAGTTCCAGGCCGCTAATGCCTGCGGCCTGGAACAGCTCTTGGTATTCGCGGATCTTGCCTCGATTATGGCTGGCTATCACTATCTCCATGGCTGGGCTCTCCGTCTGCCTGGGGAATCCACTTCCCCACCAGCTCGGCCACTTCCCCCAGGCATTGGCGCTGGTAGGCTATCAATTGTTCAATACCTTGCCAGGCAAGGGCCAGCATGGCATCCATCTCTTCTTTGCTAAAGGGGCTGCCCTCGGCTGTGCCCTGGATTTCAACCAGCTGGCCTCGACCGGTCATGACCACGTTCATATCTACTTGGGCCTGAGAGTCTTCATGATAGTTAAGGTCGAGGAGGATCTCGTCCCCAATCTTGCCAACGCTCACCGCCGCTACGTAGTCGGTAACCGGCAAGTTCGGCCACCCCTCTTGGTCCGCCAAGGGCTTAAGGGCGTCGACCAGAGCCATAAAGCTCCCAGTAATGGCTGCGGTCCTGGTACCGCCATCGGCTTGGATGACGTCGCAATCAATCCAAATAGTTCGCTCTTTTAGGGCCGATAAATCCACCACCGAACGCAAGGAGCGCCCAATTAGCCGTTGAATCTCATAAGTTCGGCCTCCGGGGTGGCCCTTAGCTGCCTCCCGGACCGACCGCACCTGAGTCGAACGGGGAAGCAACCCGTATTCGGCCGTGATCCATCCCTTGTTCTGACCCTTTAAAAAGGTGGGTACCTTGTCCTCAATGCTGGCAGTACAGATCACCCGGGTATCTCCCATCTCCATCAGCACCGAGCCCTCAGGGTACTTGAGATAGGGGCGGATTATCCTCACCTGACGGAGCTCATTGGCTTTGCGCCCCTCCAACCTTTGCAAGGGCCATACCCCCCACTTCCAGTTCGGGGCCAAAAATATCGGCCCGAGTCACCGGCCCTAGCCGGCCCTCGCCCACCAGCTGGGTCGCGGTGCGATAGAAAGCCTCCGGGCTCCCGCTGACATAAAATTCCTGCCGGCAGCAGCATGAAGCATCGGCCAAGGCTTGGTTTTTGGCCAGCAGGGCTTTCACTTCCAGCACCGTAGCTTCGGCGGGATCAACCAGCTCTACCCCCACCCCCGCTATCTCGGACACCAAGTCGCGTAGGTACGGGTAATGAGTGCAACCGTACACCAGGGTATCAATACCTTGTCTCAACAAAGGCTGCAAGTAGCGATATACCGCCTCCCGAGCCCTCAATGAATGGGTTTCCCCGGCTTCGATCAGCGGCACCAGGAGCGGGCAGGCCTCCATCCATACCTCCGCTTTGGGATTCTCCCGCTTAAGGGCCCGGAGATAGGCCTCGCTCTTAACCGTAGCCTCGGTGGCAATAACTCCAATTTTTCCCCCTCGGCTGGCCCGCACCGCCGCCTGGGCCCCGGGCTCGACTACCCCTACCACAGGAATTTGGTACTTTCGCTTTAGGCTATCCAGGGCTACCGAAGATGTAGTATTGCAAGCATCAATAATAACTTTGCACCCTTTTTCCACTAGAAAAGCAGTGATGGAATCGGCCAAACTAATTAATTCGGCGACCTCCCGCGAACCGTAAGGTACGTGGGCAGTATCGCCGAAATAGACGATGGACTCATATGGCAGGTGCTTCCAGAGCTGTTCAACTACTGTAAGGCCCCCTACGCCGGAGTCAAAGACCCCTATAGGCCGGCACTTTAGCAACGCTCTACCCCTCTTTTCTCGCCTCCCGGCAATTTGCTTCATCATTGTAACAACCACAATCGGCAGTGTCAAACTAGAAACTATTGGCCAATCACCAACGAGTGGTCAGGCGCCAAGGCCTCGGAAACGTCCAAATGGCCGGCCAGGCTCTGGATCTCCTTCCCATCCACCAGGATCTTGACTTGCTTGACAGTAGGAAACTGGGCCAAAGTATTGACGATGGAATAAACCGTTAAGGCCTCGCCAGTGGAACCGCCTTTGTGGTTTTTCACCAACTCCTCCGAGAAATCAACGATGCACAGCCCATCCTTGCGCACATTGATATCTTTTAGCTGGGTACCCTGGGGAATGGTCGGTATCAGCGCCGATCCCGGTGCCGGCCCCTTAATCAGCTCTTCGATGGTGGCTCGGGCAATCCCTTCCACCTTGGGGATGGAGCGCTCTTCCTTGACCAATCCTTTCCCCTGGGCATCGCTGAAGTACAGCACCACCGTCTGCGTCTCTTGGCTGGGAGCTGGTGCCCCTGGTTCCGGAGCCGGCAGAGCTGGAGGCGGGGCAGTGGAAGAATTAGATTCCGGCTGGCCTTGGATTTGTTGCTGGATCTCTCTTAAGCGCTCCCCGCACCCGCCCATGCCTGTTACTAACCCTGTGGCCAGCGCGCCCAACAATACCCACGATAACCATTTGTTTCCTCTCAGTCGGCCAAAACTCATAGGTTCTTCCTCCCTTTCCTACTTTTGTTAAATTTATATAGTCAAGCCCTCAAGCTTATGACTAAATCTGGTCTTACCGAGGGCTAAGGAAAGGAAGGTGGATAGAGTTAGTGACGACTAGGACGACTAGTCGACTTGGCTCAGCACCTTTTCTAAAGCGGAAACGAGCTTCCGGTTCTCCTCCGGCTTGCCGATACTGATGCGAAGGAAATTGTCCAGGCCGAAAATGTCGCCGGTGCGGGTAATCACCCCTTCCTTGAGCAGTGCCTGGAACACCTTCCGGCTATCCCGGCCAACGTTGACGAAAATGAAGTTGGCCTGGGTGGGGAGATAGGCTAAGCCCAGCCGAGCCAACTCGCCGTAAAGGTACCGCTTTCCTTGCTGGTTGTTCTCCTGGGTACGCTTAACATGCGCGCCATCGCCAAGGGCGGCACAGGCTGCCTTTTGGGCCAGACGGTTGACGTTAAAAGGCTCGCGCACTCGGTGAATCCAGCTTATGACCTCCGGATTGCCCACGCCGTAGCCCACCCGCAACCCGGCCAAGCCATAGACCTTGGAAAATGTGCGCAGCACAACCAGGTTAGGGTAATTGGGCAGAAGTTCCAGTCCCTGGGGGTAATCAGGATCGTCGGCAAACTCACCATAGGCCTCATCCAGTATGACCAGCACTTGGGGTGGCACTTGGTCTAAGAATTGGACTAGCTCCCCGCGCTTGACTATGGTCCCGGTGGGATTGTTGGGATTGCAGATGAAAATCAGTTTGGTGCCATGGTTAATCCTTTTGGCCATGGCCGGCAGATCAAAACGGAACTCGGCGTCTAGCGGCACCGGAACCACCTTGCCGCCCATGAGCTGAGCGCAGAAATCGTATTCCGAGAAGCTAGGTTGGCCTACTATCACTTCCTCATCGGGCCGCAAGAAGGCCTCGGCAATGAGCTTGATGATCTCATCGGCGCCATTGCCCAAGATAAGCGATTCCTCGGTAACTTGCAGGTGCTGGGCCAGCGCCCGACGAAGCTCGAAGCAGGTGCCGTCGGGGTAGAGATTTACGCCCGCTGCTTCCTCCTGGATGGCCTTTATGGCTAAGGGCGAAGGCCCCAAGGGGTTCTCATTGGAAGCAAGCTTAACTACGTCGCTAAGGCCTAGCTCCCGCTGTACTTCTTCGATGGGCTTACCCGGGACATATGGTTTGATATCGCGAATCGCTTCCCGAATCAATGCTTCCACTTCCATTAGAAAGCCTCCTCGTAAAAACACATGCTCCTAGCTGCCAAGCACTCAACTTGTTCAACATCAACCAGCAAGGCATTGGCCTATCCGGGTCCGGTTAGACCCCATATCTGTAGTGTCGACTCGAGTACTGGCTTCGCTCCATAACCCTGCGTGGAGTCGCCACCGGGCCTTGGGCCAAAGCCTGAGCCCAAGGTCCAGCTAAAGGCTGTAGAGGGCATCACCCTCCAGCACCCTAAACCCAGCCTGGCTGAGCTTGGACTGCGCCTCTTCCACCTCTTCCACCCGGAAAATCACCAGCGCCCCGTTACTTCCCCTGCCGATAAAGGCATACAAGTATTCCACGTTTAGTTGGGCCTGTTCCAAAAGGTCCAGCACCCCTGCCAATCCGCCTGGCTGGTCCGGCATCTCCACCGCAATGACGTCGGTTTGGCCGACGGTAAAGCCGTCCTCCCGGAGGACACTAAGGGCCCGATCCGGGTCATTGACGATCAGCCGCAGGATTCCAAAATCGGAGGTATCGGCGATGGATAGGGCCCGGATATTGATTTGGGCAGCCGCCAGGGTACGGGTCACTGCAGCTAGGCGACCAGACTTGTTTTCCAAAAACACGGAAATCTGCTTGACGGGCATTCTATGCTCCTCCCTCCGCCAGTTTATATTTGGCGCCGATCGACTACCCGCACAGCCTTGCCCTCGCTGCGCTGGATGGTTTTGGGCTCCACCAGCCGCACCTTGGCGCTGATGCCTAGGGTGCTTTCAATCTCCCGGCGGATTACCGCCTCTAGCTCCTCCAGCCCCCTCACCTTATCGGAGAAGAACTGCGAGGATACCTCCACCTGGATCTCCAAGGTATCCAGATTGCCTTCCCGATCCACAATCAACAGGTACTGCGGCTCGGTGTAACCGATGGACAACAGCACGCTCTCCACCTGGGATGGAAAGACATTGACGCCGCGGATAATCAACATATCATCGGTACGCCCGGTAATCCGGCCGATGCGCATGTGGGTGCGGCCGCAATTGGGGCATTCCCCCTCGATCATGGCGGTGACATCCCGGGTCCGGTAGCGGATCAGGGGAAAGGCTTCCTTGGTAATGGTAGTTATAACCAGTTCCCCCGGCTCGCCCGGCGCCACCGGTTCTCCGGTCTGGGGATCAATGATCTCGGCAATGAAATGATCTTCAAAAATATGTAGGCCGTGCTTGCCTTGGCATTCCATGGCCACCCCAGGACCAATAACCTCGCTCAGGCCATAGATGTCATAGGCGTCAATCCCCAGCTTGGCCTCCAAATTGCGGCGCATGTTTTCCGACCAGGGTTCAGCCCCAAAAATGCCACAGCGGAGTTTGGTCTCTTCGGGCTTAACCCCCATCTCTGCCATCACCTCAGCAATATGGAGGGCATAAGAAGGGGTACAGGTCAATACGGTGGTCCCGAAATCCTTCATGATCATGACCTGCCGCTTGGTATTGCCGCCGGAAATGGGTATGACTGAGGCCCCAAGACATTCGGCTCCGTAATGGATCCCTAACCCCCCGGTGAAAAGGCCATAACCAAAGGCGTTTTGGATCACATCCTGGCGGGATGCGCCTCCACATACTAAAGCCCGGGCCATGAGTTCAGCCCAGGTAGCCAAATCCCGGCGGGTATAGCCTACCACGGTTGGCTTGCCAGTGGTTCCCGAGGAGGCATGGATGCGAACTACCTCGCTCAGGGGCACGGCAAACATGTCGTAGGGATAATTATCCCGAAGATCCTGCTTAGTGGTAAAGGGCAAGAGCCTCAAGTCCTCTAGGCTATTGATGTCCTCCGGCCGGACGCCGATTTCCTGAAACTGCCGGCGATAGTGGGGAACATCGTGGTAAACCCGGCTAACGGTCTGTTTAAGCCGCTCCAGCTGCAGCTCCCGCAGCTCGTCCCGCGGCATGCACTCGGCCTTCTGGTTCCAGTACAAACCATCGCCTCCCTGGTTTTAATTACGGTTGGGTTCGACACCTGAGGCAGTTTTTCCTTTTACTCCGGGTAGCAAAATTGGCGGCAGATTAAGTGCCCTGCCCGCTCCACCCAGGTTTCTAAATAGACCCGGCGGCGCCAAAGGTAATGGATGTGCTCCAGAGTATAAGGAAGAAGGCGAAGGTCCAGCGGCCTTCCGGTCCAGCGATGCTGGAGGTACAGGTAACCGCAGCTGCGGTAGTTGGTATCCGCAATCTGTATCGCCGGAGGGCAGGCCGGCTTTCCCCTAGCCGTTAGAGCCAAGATTTGGGAATCATCGCCTTGCCGGCACAGGCGTAGGTACCCCTCTTCGCCCAGTCGCTCTCGGGCCCGCTGGGCGATTTCGGCAGCCCAGCGGTAATTCTCCCAGCCTGGCCCCGAAGCTAGAGCCGGCATCTGCCCAAGGCCGAAGGTCTCCTGGCAGATCTTCCCCTGCCAGTGCAACGCCCACCCCTCATTTAGCCACCAGGTTTCCCGCTCCGCCTCCAAGTACTGCAACTCTGCCCATACTCCTCGGGCTAGGCTCTGCTCCCATTCTTCCAGACTTTGGGCCTCCTCCAGGATCTGACCCAGGAGGTGCGAGTGGTGTTCCAGCGCTAAGCAAGCGGAGAGGAGGTCTTCCACCGGCTGCTCCCCCAGGTGCATCCGCCAGCGCCGGGCTTCAGCCGCCAGCACCGGCGCCAAGGCGGGAACCCGCCGCCGTTCCGGTCGCCCCAACCGTTCATGGTTGTTGATGAAATCGGCATGGGCCAGTCCATGGGCTAGGGCTAAGGCCAAAGCCCAGGGCAGATCTAACCCCAGGCAAAAATAGATCCGAGCTGGCTGGCTGCCCACGGTTAGCTCCGAGATAAAGAGCTGCCCTTGCTGCTTTTGCCGGCGCAGCCGCTCCAGGCGCATGCCAAAGATCCAGTGGCGAAAACGCCCGGGCAAACCATAGGCTTCCAGGGCCAAGAGCTCGCCCTGGTGGCAGGGAATGTATTCCACCTCTCCGGGAGCCAGGCCCAAGGCTTGGGCCGTTGCCTCTAACCTTTGGGTCAGATCCCTCCATCCAACAGTCGCCAAGGTTACCAAGCCTCCAAGAGGTAGAGGACGCTATTCTTTCTCAAGAAATGTCTCCAGCCAGGCCCAGGGGGGTAGGGCAGCCTCCAGGCGCACCAGGCGAAATTTCTGCCCCCCGCCCAGTGAAGGAGTAGCCCCGGCTCTGGCTCCAACCAGCCTTTCGAGGTACCCCATCCAGCTAGATCGGCTCCTGGATAGACCAGGTTGCTGGCTCAGCTCTCCGTAAGCAAACAGCTGTACCTTGGCGCTAAGAGCCCGGGCCGCTCGCCCAGCTTCCAGATAGTCGGAAGGAAGGTTATCGCCGTCGCTAAGGTGGAAGAAGTATACTGAGCGCCGCCCGTAGCGGTGGGCAATAATGGCATCCGCAGCCCGGTATCCAGAGGAGTAACGGGTTCCGCCCCCAGGGAGGAGCGAGAAAAATTCATTGCTGGTAACCTCCCGGCAGTCAACATGGTGAACTAGGAATACTATCTCACACCCAGGATAACGCCACTCGAGAAAGCGCGCTAGCGCCCAGAAAAATTTCCGATCTGACCTCTGGGCCAGGCTTTGCGTGGAAGCGGAGATATCCCGGAGCAGGATCACTACCGGGTTGGCTTCTTCCCTATGCCCAAAAGGAACGCAGCGCCGGCGCCGGTCCCGTAACTGGATGTCACCCACCAGCGGAGCTTGTGCTTTCGCCCGCCGCCTCAAGTTAGCCTTGAGGGTACGGCGGCGGTCAAGCAGACAAATCTCCTCCTGCCGGCCCAAACCATACGGTTGGTCACCCAGGGCCAAGGAGAAATCCGCCGGGGAGCTGGCGGCTTGATCTAGACCCGGCAGGCACATCCGAGGCCACCAGGGGCCAGGACCTTGCTCCTTGGGGCGCCAAGCCTCCCGCATCTCGCCCCCCGGTTTATCGCCGGCCCGGCTGAAGGCTGGACCGGGCGCTGCGGCGGGGCTGTATCGCGAAGGTCCACCCCCATCTTCGGCTTGGTCGCCGCCCCCGTCTTCGGCAAAGAAAAAGCCGGGGGGACGGAGAAACTCCCAGGGCCCGGCCAACTCCTCCCATCCCACCCGATCATGCTGTCCCTGCCGCCGGGCCTCATTTAGTTTTTCCCGGTGTCGTACCGCATCGATGCTGGAGTTGGTAACCATGGGCCTGCCTCCCCAAAGGACATTCCCCTGCCTGGTGCCCGGGTATAGGTGCCAAGTTCCTACCCGGGTAGTTTCAGCCCATTTGGTCATAGGCCTGACCGTAAGTAAGGTCGGTTTCCGGAAGGCCGTAAAAAAGGCGGCGAAATTCCTCAGCGCAAACCTCGCAGAAGTCACAGCGGGACCAAAGATACCTTTTAACCTGGTTCCAGCGTTCCTCCCCGCCAGAAGCCCCAGGGCAAAGCCAGCCCTGGCCAAGAGCCTGATAGGCCAGGGCCCTGACCGGGTCAATGCCGGGGCCAATACCAAGGCCTGGTCCCGGATAGCTATCCTGCCCGGAGGTAGCTCTTACCCCCTCCCCTAGCCCAGCTGCCGCCAAAGCCGTCCCCACTACTTGTAGTGTCCGCTCTTGGATATATTCCTGAGCCAAATCCAGTAGATAAACCAGCCGCTTCTTTTCCTCCTCGCTTTTCTCCCACCAGGCCAGGATGGCTTGCTCCAGGTTCCCCCGAAGCGCCTGCCAGGCCAGGCAGGACGACTGGTAAGCGCTGGCCAGCACATCGACTACCCAGCGCGGGCCCACTCCGCTCATGCCCGCCGGCCAAGCCCCAGGGGTGAAAGCCGCATTGGCACCCGCCCGGCCATCTGCGGCTAGGTGTGGATGCAAGCGTTGCAACAGCTCCGTAGCCTCCCTTTGGCCGTCATCCAATCGGGTTAGCACTGCCCAGGCGGCTGCCCCTTCCAAGGCCAGGGGCGAAAGGTGCACTCCGCCTAAAAGCTTACGGTAGATCTTTACTTCCGTTTCCGGCGACAAGGCATAAGGTACCGGAACCACAAACATGCGCGAAGCTAAGGCCTGGTTACGGGGATTGCGGACAAAAGCCACGTACTCGGCCGGGTTGGTGTGGCCAATTACCACCTCATCGGCGCTAATCAAAGCAAACCGCCCGGCCTTAAACTGGCCTTCCTGCACCAAGCTTAAAAGTGGGTACAGAAACCTTTCATCGCACTTTAAGAGCTCGTGAAACTCCATGATCCCTCGGTTGGCGGCGCTGAGTTCGCCATCGAAACAGTAAGCTCGGGGATCGGACTCGCTGCCGTATTGGCCCACGGTGGCAAAATTGACGCTGCCCAGAAGGTCGGCCAGGTCTTGGCTTTTGGGATCCCCGGGGACGAAGGTACCGATGCCTACCCGTTTGGCTTCCGATATCTCCACTGGTTCCACCGGAAACCTTTCTGCCTGGCTCTGATATTCCTCCTCCAGCCGAAGCTGACAGCGGGGGCAAAGCCGGCCCTCAATGGTTATTCCCAATTCCTGTTCCCAAAAGGGCCGTTCTTCTCGGCTGAGCAAGTGAAGCGGTTCCTCGTGCATGGGGCAGCCCTGAAGGCCAAACAGCGCCCCCTCCTCCTGGCGGCTATACCATTCCAAACCGCGCTTCAGCCATTCGGCAATGGTAGATTTGCCGCTGCCCGGTGGCCCTACCAAAAGCAGAATGCGGTGCCTGACATCCATGCCTCGGGCCGCCGCACCGAAATAGCCTTCCACCAGGCGGTCCAAGGTGGTTTCCAGCCCAAACAGCTGGGAGGAGAGATGGGCCCGCCCCCATTTGGTGAGCCACCTGTACAGGCGCCGGTGCGAAGTCTGAGCCACTTCCGGCCTTTGTCGAACCAAGGCCAGGTAATCGCTAAAAGTCATGGCATCCCCTCCTCTTTCCCCCGGTTACAGCTTATGCCGCCAACCCAAGAACCAAGCTCGCTTTATTTTCCCAGCCGATTTGGGTTATAATTAAGGCGTATGTTTCCCAAAACTGGTTGGGAGGGCTTGGATATGATATTTCAGCAGGATTTTACTCTGGAACCAGAAGGCCTATTAGCCTTTTCTCCTAACATCATTCATCCTGAGCCTGATATCCGCAGGCTTCGCGATGCAGCCCCGGTATTAAAGAACCAGCTCCCTTTAGATGACCGCCCTCTCTACTACATGTACCGGGAAGTAACGCGCCAAGGCGATGAGAAAGTATTTCGGGAATATAACCTCCGCTATGACATTACCGTCCTGGTTCCTGGGCTGCTGGGAGACGAATTTATCAAGACAGTAGGGCACTTCCACCCCCTAAAGCCCCACTCATCGGAAACCTACCCGGAGTATTACGAAGTGCTATACGGGGAAGCCATCTACCTCTTGCAGAAAAACGATCGGGCTAGCGAAGCCGAAGAAGTAATTGCAGTGCGGGCCAAGAAGGGAGATAAAGTCTACATACCGCCCAACTACGGCCACGTCACCATTAACCCCGGCGAAACCCACCTGGTCATGGCCAACTTGGTCGAGAGGAATTTTAAATCCATCTATGAACCATTTGCCGAGAAGCGAGGAGCGGCCTACTACTACATCCAAGTCAACGATAAAAAGAATGATTTCGTTAAGAATCCGGCCTACAGCCACCAGGTGGCCCTAAAAATGGTAGGCGCCCCTAGCCTCCCCGCCCCCGTCGAGGGAATTGAAAACCAGGGCCTATACGAGGCCTTCCTGAAGAACCCCGAGGGGTTCAAGTTCCTCGTATAGGCCCATTAACGTGGGCATAGGCCCGCGGGGAGGAGCAGATAGGAAGCCTCGCTTCAGGCCTTAGCCTTAGGCTCTAGGAACCGCCACCCTCGCCGCTCTGGCCGCTGCCACCGCCTCCACCGCCTTGGCCGCCGCCACCGGCGCCGCTCTGGCCACCGCCTTGCGCCCCTGGAGCTGCGCCCGGTCCAGGCGGCTGAGGTTTAATTTGCACGCTCTGGATTTCCCCTTCTACCTCCATGGTGAAGGTCTTGCCATCTTTAGTCTTGATCTGCACCAGATTGCGGGGTTTGGGGCCGCCTTGGCCACCGCCAGCCTGGCCACTTTGGCCTTCTCCGCCACCGCCTTGACCGCCCTGGCTGCCGCCTCCAGATCCGCCGCCGCTTTGGCCGCCGCCTTGGCCACCGCCACCGCCTCCACCGCCTTGGCCGCCTGCTTGACCAGGAGCAGCAGCATGGCGCTGCTGGATGAGGTAGACGTTCTCCGGCTGCACCAACCGGGCAGGAACAATCTTGGCAGGCACATCGTAATCTCCTGCCGCCAACTGCTGGTTGTAGCTCCAGTTGGATCGCTGGGCCAGCTCCCGGGCGGCTTCATAAGCCGTTTGTAAAGCTACATCCGGCTGGGTATCGATCTCAGCTTGTTGGCTTCCCTGGTTGAGGGCGCTGGCCGCATCTTTGCCCCCACCTACGCCTACGCATATGACCTTGCCGGCCAGGTTATTAGCAACCAGCGCCTGGCTAAGGGAGGAAGCAATCTGATCGTCGGCTGCCAGCACTGCACCCAAGGGAAGGTGCTTCTTTAGCAGAGAGAAAACGGTGGCATCGGGGCTCAGGCCGGCCGGGACCTGGTCAGTTATAACCTGTAGCTGGTTACCAACTGCCGAGCGTAAACCCGACAGCATCAGGCTGGTCTCCGGCTGAGCGTTACCCCGGCTAATGAAAAGCACCCGAGGGCTGGTCAGGGCTAGGGTTCGCATGGGGCCGGCCGCTTGGCCAGCTCCGCCTCCGCCCGCGCCCCCACCGCCGGCACCCCCGCCACCAGCTCCGCCGCCCGGGCTACCACCGGCTGCGCCTCCTCCCTGACCGCCGCCGGCTGCACCTGCACCGCCGCCACCGCCCCCGCCGACGGCTCCCAGCATGGTAGGCGCTGGGGCCTTAGCTTCGCCCCGGCGGACTTTCTGCAGAAACTGGCCCTGGAGCTCACCGATGCGTCGGGGATCGGCACCCACATAACCTTGGACTGGTACCCCATCGGGTAAGCGGCCGATGGCCACGATGGGCAGCTGCCGATTCAGGGCTTCACGCAGGACGGTGGAGCCCTGCTTAGGATCAACGGGCTCAATGATTAGAGCCTTGATCTCCGATTTTACCAATTCGCCCACATCCCGCTCTTGCTGGCTACTATCACCCTTGGCATCTTTTACGATCAGCTGCACCCGGTCCTGCTGCTGCCTAGGCATCAAGGTGCGCTGAACCAACTCGGCCGTCCCCCCGACCCCGGCCAAGCTGACCCCAATCTTGGTAGGTGGAGTAATGGGTTTTTGGGAGCCCCGCCGGCTGCAACCGCCCATGCAGGTACTAACAGCAATGATGATGACGGTAACTGTAACAGCAACAACCGAGATCAGACTAGAACCCCTGGATTTGGCCACGACATCCACCCTTTAGCTCATTCTTCCCGCTCGCTCTTTATTATCCTCAGCTGGGGGATTTTTATGTTTGCGGGCCCCTCCTCCCTCAGGTTTAGGAATTGTCGAAAGTGCGTAGACTATTAGTGCCCCGCGGGACTGAGCCGCGCAGGATTACGGAGCGGACCTAGCACTCAAATCGGGGCTTCCATCGCGAGATCTAGCCTGAATTGGATAGCCAAACCTTGCCAGTGATGGCGAGCCCGAGATTGAGTGCTGGGCGACCGGAAATAAATGGTTTTTGAGGGAGAAAAGGGGAGAGGAAGAGTTGCTGTCCAAGGCCCGCAAGCAAAAGTCCCTTGAACTCTTCGTTGCCCAAGGGACTGCCTACCAAAAGCTGCTGGAAAAGGTGAACGACCAGGGGCGATACAATCGGGAAATCGCCCAAGTTCGCACCCAGGTGAAAAAGGCCCAGTATTTCCTGCGGCTGATGGGAAACAGCCGTTAGGCCTGGCTTTGTTCCTGGCCTAACTTGGCCTCAACGGCCGCAAGCGCCCACCGGGCGTGGGCGCTAACCACCGGCGACGGGTCTTGGGCCAAGCTCTTCAGCCAGGGTAGGGCTTGGGAAGAACCCCGGTTGCCCAGGACAATGGCAGCGTTGCGCCGCAACACCTGGTGTCCCTTCCAATTCATGGCGGTCTGGCCAAGCCAATCTTGAAATTGCTTCCGATCCAGGTTAATTAACGGTTCTAATTTGATGGTAGGCGGGCTATCGTCAGGCAACGCCAGTCTGGGGTTGGCCGGGCAAGCTTCCTGGCAGCGGTCACACCCCCAGAGGCGATCCTCAAAGAAGGGCCGCATATCCTCAGGAACTAAACCCCGGCGCTGGGTAAGATAGGAAAGGCAGCGCTCGGGATCAAGGGCATATGGCTCTACCAATGCCCCGGTGGGGCAAGAAGACACGCAGCGGCCGCACCGGGAGCAAGGCTGGCCCTCACCATTTACCATCAGGGCGCGAGGAAGCGGAACCGCCTCGACGACGCCGGGCAAATCTACATCCACCGCCAGCTCCCCTAGGTGCACCCAAGTGCCGTATTGGGGGGTCCAGATGAGGGTATTGGGTGCCCAGTGGCCTAACCCCGCCCGGAAGGCCCAGCGCTTGTCAGCCAGCGGCCCATTGTCAACGCTAACGAAGCCGCCGATGGGCCGACCCACCTGCCGTTCCAATCGGCCTTTGAGCTCCATCAGCAAAGTGGCAATGAATTGATGGTAGTCCTGGCGAGAGGCGTAGCGGGCAATCACCCCCGTAGGGGCCTTTTCGCCATCGGTAGGTAGGCTTTGCCCTCGTAGCTCACCCGGTAACGCCTCAGGTAGGTGCTTGATAGGAACAGCTACGCATATAACCCACCGGGCCCCCGCCTCCTGTAAAGCTCGCCACTCTCCAGGGGCAATCCGGGTGTAGGGAGGTTTAGAACTGGAGGTAGTGGCTTCCGCAGGCACGCGAGCTGCTCCTACTAGAACCCCGTGCTCCTCTGCCCAGCTGGCCATGATGCTCGTAAGCGCCATCTGTCTTCAGCTCAGCCCGCTTTTCCCTAATTGAGCTCCACTATCCGCGGCACCAGCCCCATGCGGTCAATCAAATCCTCATAATCTTGGCGCTTAATCTCAGCCAGGGGTTTCTGCAAAAGCGCTACCATTACCGCCTCCATGACGTTGGTGCCAAATGACCGCCCTTCTAGTTCCGGCGTAGTGGTGACCAAAGTCCGGATCCCGCGCTGGCGCAAGAATTCGATGTCCGCGGCCGTCACCGTATTGGTAACAATTATCCGCCCGGGCAAGCTAGGCGGCATGTGCCGGCGAATAAAGAGGAAGTCCCCGCCTATGATGTCGGCTTCCTGATAATACTTCCATAGCTTGCTCGATTCGCTATCAGTCTTTTCCTGCTCGGAACCGGTGGGGTATAACATTTTAAAGGGCAAACGAACAATGATAGGAGCTAGGATACTAGCAGCGATTCTCAGCTGTCTCATGGTTCGGAACGGCAGCGGGATCTTGAGGGCGAATACCAAATCGGCCATGACTAAGCGGGCACCTTCTTCATCGAAGGCCAGGGCCATGCCATATCGATCCACTGCAGCGGTGATCAGTACCCTCTTGCCTCGAAAATCCATTCCCTTTTCCCGGGCCAGGTACTTTACTGCCCGGTACTCCAAGATATTCTTTAAACCCCCGCCGTCCACCATGGGGGTCTTTTGCGCTGCCTTAAGGATCTTGGCCGCATCGCGAATCAGGTAGCGCCGGCTGCCAGTGGTTAAGTACAGATCGGTGCCCCCCATGCCAAAGGCATCTACCTTTCCATCTAGCTCCTTGATGAGGGATATGGCCTTATCTATGTCGCCGTCGGTGCCAATCCGTTCAATGATAAATTCCTCGCCTAAAAACTCAGCCCGAGCCTTATGATCTCGCTTGGAAGAGCCTATGCTCACGCTGACCACGTGCTTCATAGCTGTTCTCCCTTCTCCCTTTTGATACTGCGGACGAGTGTCCGCAGCTCAGCTACATCCACCACCTTGTCCTCGGTGATGGGTGAGGTGCCAATTTCCATACCTATGACTTCCCGTCCCAGCAGCGCATTGGATAGCTGGATCCGGTAGTTGGACCCGATCATGATTACCGCATCGAAGGTCCGCAAGGAAGCTATGATTTCCATGAGCTCATTCACCAACTGCTGCCCGCTCTTCCCCTGCGCAAACTGCCAGCGCTCCGCATCGGTAAGGATCAGGGAGTACTCCACCCCTTCCTCCTCCAGAACCTGCAGGACTTCCTCCTTGTTGGCCACCGGAAAGCCCACCACCGCAATCCGGCTTCCCCGCCGTACTTCCCCCAAGCCCTCCAGGCGAGAAATGAAGCTGCGGTCAATGCCCAAGCGGTTGGCCGCCTCCTGCTGGGATAGCCCTTGCACCCGAAGTTCAAGGATCTGGTCTATGGCCCGCTGCATTTTGGAGCGGCTAATGAGCTTATCCCCGATGCGGATTAGATCCATATTTACCTTCCTTTTCGCTCATCCATTAACCCGTCTCTAACAGAGGGCCGGGTAAAGGCATTAATGTTGTGCACAATATGGTGTACAGCTATTTTAGCAGGCCCATCCCCTACCGTCAATATACAGAAACGCCAACACTAGCGAGCAAGGAGCACAGAAGCCATAAGCAAGCGACCAGGTGAAATAATGCTATTCGGTCATGCTACCTGAAAAGTTTAGGGCAAGTGGACTTCCTGGGGCTGAGGGTAAGACAGACAAAGCAGGGTCTGGGCCAAGGCGGGGGCCGAGGAAGGCCAAGGCTTAAAAACTGAAGTGAAGGCTGAAGTACGGTGAGTGGGCAGCTACAAACCAGGGTTAATTTGCAGTATAATGAAATTAACAAGCTAGGCCAACCGCCCACGGCGTGGCCCCGGCCCTGGCCTTAGGGGGAGGGTACATAATGCTGGTTAAGGACCGCATGACGCCAAACCCCGTCACCATTACCCGGCAGACCACCATTGCTGAAGCCCTGGAGCTAATGCGCTCCCACAACATTCGCCGCCTGCCGATAATGGATAAGGGGAAACTGGTGGGAATTGTCACCGACCGTGATTTGAGCGAAGTCTCACCTTCTCCAGCCACATCCTTGAGCATCTTTGAAATCAACTATCTTTTGGCCAAGACCAAAATCGGCGACGTTCTTCCCAAGAAGCAAAAAGTATACACGGTCAGCCCCGATGCTTATTTGGAAGAGGCAGCCCTGGTCATGCGCGATCACCAGGTGGGCGCAGTGCCGGTAGTGGATGCCAAGGGGCAACTGGTAGGCATCATCACTGAAACCAACCTGTTCGACGCCTTTCTGGATATTATGGGCGTCCGCCAGCCTGGTACCCGGATTCACCTGGCAGTGGAGGACCGCCCCGGCCTGCTGGCCGATTTGGCGTCGCTAATTAAAGATTATGGTGGCAATATTACCCATATTGTCAGCTATCCCATTAGTAACCCCCGCCCTGGAGCTGACGTGGATCTGTTAATTCGCTTGAGCTCGGGCAAAAAGCAGGAATTGATTACTGCCTTGCGCCAAGCCGGGTACCAAGTGGTCTCGGTGACTGAGACTTGAGCTCAAGTAATCAACCCCAATAACAGCTTTTTTAGTCCAGCTAAGGAAGTTTCGCGGTTAATCTGCTCCCGGAGCCGGGCAGCGCCGGGAAGGCCCTTTAGGTACCAGACCAGGTGCTTGCGCATTTGCCGGATGGCTATGGCTTCGCCTTTATCCTCTATGGCCATGGTCAGGTGGCGTAATGCCACGTTTACCCTTTCAGCCACCGAGGGTAGCGCTTGTGGCGGAAGGCCTTTCAGCACGGCGTTGGCCTGGGCAAAGATCCAAGGATTGCCGATGGCCCCGCGGCCGATCATCACCGCATCGCACCGGGTGGTAGCCAGCATTTTGAGAACATCCTCGGCCTTTCGAATATCCCCATTGCCTATGACCGGAATGTTCAGGGCCGCTTTGACTTGGCCGATGATTTCCCAATCGGCGCATCCGGAATAGAACTGGTTGCGGGTCCGACCATGGACGGTTATGGCTTGGAGGCCAGCCGCTTGTAAGCGGCCGGCCACCTCGATCGCGTTCACCGAGCCCTCATCCCAACCCTTGCGAATCTTGGCGGTCACAGGCACCGATCCCGGCCCAGACGGACCGCTGCTTGCCCTGACGGCTTCAACTACAGCCTGGGCAATAGCCGCTGCCCGGCCAGGATCCCGCATTAGGGCAGCCCCATCGCCATTCTTGACTACCTTGGGAGTCGGGCATCCCATGTTGAGATCGACCAGGGCCGCCCCTAGCTCCAAGGCCACCTGGGCCGCCTGGGCCATTACTTCCGGGTCGTGCCCAAAGAGCTGAATTGCTACCGGGCCTTTTTCGTCCCTGACCCGGGCCAATTCCCGGGTGCGCTGGTTCCCGTGGATGAGGGCCTGGGCGCTGACCATCTCCGTATAAGTTAAAGCTGCCCCCATTTCCCGGGCCAGTAACCGAAAGGAACGGTCCGTATACCCGGCCATGGGGGCTAAGAAGACTTGCCCGTCAAGCTTAAGGTTGCCTATGCTCCACTCCATGTAACCGCCTCGCCTTTGCCCATCCCGGGGCCGGCGCCCCGCCTAGGAAGCGGGCGGGGCGCCGGCCCCGGCCCGCAGGTTGCGCTCATAGATGAGCCGCAACCCCTCCAAGGTTAGGTAAGGATCAACGGCATCGATGAGAGGAGATTCTTGGCCAAATAACCGGGACAATCCACCGGTGGCTACCACCGCCGCCTTTCCCCCTAGCTCCTTTTGCATCCGAGAGACGATGCCTTCGATCTGCCCCAAGAAGCCATAGACAATGCCCGATTGCATGCTGCTAACCGTATTCTTGCCGATGACGGCCCGGGGCTTGACGATCTCCACCCGCGGCAGCTTGGCCGCATAGCGAAACAGCGCCTCCACCGAAATCCCGATGCCAGGGGCGATGGCCCCGCCTAGGTACTCACCCTGGGCGGAAATAGCGTCAAAGGTGGTGGCGGTACCAAAATCTACTACGATCACTGGGCCCCCGTAGCGGTCATAGGCGGCTACCGCATTGACGATCCGGTCTGCCCCCACCTCATGGGGGTTATCATAGCGGATGGGCATCCCGGTCTTGGTCCCCGGGCCCACTACCAAGGGTCGAAGGTGCAAATACTGCTGGCACATGTTCTCGATCACCGGGGTAAGGGGCGGAACTACGGAAGCAATTACGGCAGCGGTAATATCTTTAAAATCCAGCCCCTTGAAGGCAAAAAGTTCCCGCACCAGCATCCCCGCCTCATCTTCACTGCGTTCTAGGCGGGTAGAAATCCGCCAGTCGGCCACCAGCTCCTTGTCCCGGTAGACGCCTAACACTACGTGGGTGTTGCCAATATCGATCGCCAGCAGCATTTAATTTTCCTCCCAAAGACCAGTATGTTCCAGATCATCTATGCCGGAGCCTTGATCCTCCGCTCCGCCCAACCCTCGACCGTGGACCCAATATAACCAGACCAAGCCTTGGCTACCTGGTCCAGGCAAACTCCGCACCGGCGATGCCGAATTGAGCGCTGGGTGCAGAGCCACCTAAAGCGCCACCTCAGGCTCCGATGACAGGGGAAACGGCTGACTTCGGCGCCTACGCCAGTTGGCTGGCTGCGGGTATTCCTCCGGCAGGCTCGGCCGCCTCCACCGCCCGGACTATGGCCCGGCCTACCACCTCGGCCGCCAGAGCTCCCACCACCGATACGTCCGCCCCTCCCGGCACCGGGCCGGCATTCGACGGTTGCCCCCCGTGGAGCTCAGGATCGGCAACCGACAGGGCAAAAACGGCATCTCCATCGAACATGGTATGCACCGGGTTGATGGCTCGGGCCAGGCCATCGTGCGCCATCTGGGCCACCTTAGTAATTTCCGTCTTGCTCAATGCAGCATTGGTAGCTACTACCGCCAAGGTAGTACTCTGGCCCCACCCCTGCTTCCAATCGGGGCGCCTTTGGGCCATCTTGTCCCTGAAAGCAGTTAGGCTCATGGAGCGCAAATACTCCATGGTGGGAACCAGCTTGCCATTCTCAGGACTCCTGAGCCCAGCCAGCATCCGGCCTGTTTTCCAGTCAAATACGTCGCCAAAGGCATTGACCACCGCCAAGGCTCCTACTATCAGGTCTCCCCATTTTTCCGCCCAGGTGCCGACACCGCTTTTGGTGGCTTGGTTGATTCCCAAGAGCTTCCCCACGGTAGCGCCGGTGCCGGCGCCCACGTTGCCTTCAAGCACCGGGCCGGGGCCGGCGGCTAGGCAGGCCTGGTAGCCCATTTCCGCATCCGGATGCTTCACTTCTCCTACGGCCAGATCAAACAGGATGGCGGCTGGAACGATGGGGATCTTGGCGACGCCGGTATCGTAGCCTATTCCTCGCTCCTTGAGGTAGCGCACCACCCCCGCGGCCGCATCTAGCCCGGGAGCGCTGCCCCCGGCTAGCATCACCGCCTGGACTTTAGGAACCAGGTTGGTGGGTTTCAAGAGGTCGGTTTCCCGCGTCCCCGGAGCCGAACCTCTCACGTCAACGCCGGCCACCGCCCCGGCTTCCAAAAGCACCACCGTCACTCCGGTAAGGGCGGTCAGGTCGGTAAAGTGGCCTACCTTTACTCCAGGAACCGCAGTAATGCTCATTTCCCCATCCATGGTTTTGCCCCCGCCTCCTGACCGGCCGAGCCAGGTTGGAGTCTTAGCGCCTATGGTTTCACCAGCCCGGCCTGAATGAGGGCCTGGCGCACCGCCAAGGCCAAACTTGCAGCTATGACCAGTTTCACCAGATCCAAAGCCACATAAGGCACCACTGCCAGCAGCAAGGCTTCCCCTAGGCTGCGGCCAGTCACCCAAGCAAATTGCACCGTCCCCAGCGCGTAGGAAGTTAGCATACAGACCACCATGCCCAAGGCATTGGTCCAGAAGGTCGGAGATTTGGCCGCTTCCACTATTTTGCCCAGGAAGTAAACGCCCAGAACAAAACCGATTAGGTAGCCTCCCGTAGGCCCTACTAGCACCCCCACCCCGGCTTTACCCTGGGCGAAAACAGGAAGACCAATAACGCCAAGCAGGATATAGATCACCAGCGCCCAAGTTCCGCCCCGGCTCCCTAAAATAGCTCCAGCCAGGAACACTCCGACCAGCTGCCCGGTGATGGGCACTCCCCACGGCAAAGGTATGGCTACCTGGGCCAAAACCGCGATTACCGCTGCCATCAAAGCTACCCGGGCCCAAAACTTGATGTCGGTCATGACAACATCTCCTCCCCATAGGATGCTTGAGCCATCGGGTTTTCATTGTGGTGCCCAGGGAGGCGAAGCAAGGTCACTTCCCCGGCTATGAAGGCCCGCCGCTCTCCCCCCTCACCTTCCACCACCAGTGAGCCGTCTTCCTGTAGATCTACCGCCCGGCCCCGGAAGATCTCGCCGCCAACATCGCTGATAGCCACCGGCTCCCCCAGGGTAACGCTCAAGTTGACCCAGCGTTGGCGCAACACCCCTAGACCGGTGGGGGGGAGCGATAGATAATCCGCCTCCAAGCGGTTGAGGATGTCGGCAATTAGCTCGGCCCTGGTAACCGCCGGTTCCGAGCCGTGGGCTTGGCCCAGTTCGGCAGCAATGGAAGTGGCAATACCCCTTAATTCCGGGGGAAAGGCATCAGCCGGCTGGCTGACGTTGATGCCCACTCCTACTATGGCGTAGGCCACTGCCTCGGGTTCGGCCCGGAGCTCAGTTAGGATGCCGGCTACCTTACGGCCCCTGATTAAGACGTCATTGGGCCACTTTATCCCTGCCGCAAGCCCGGTAAGGGAACGAATGGCCTCAGCCACGGCCACCCCCACCACCAAGGTATAGCGGGGAGCTTGAGCTAGGCTTACCCGGGGACGCAGGATCAGCGACATCCAGATGCCGCTCCCCGGCGGCGAGAACCAACTCCGCTTGAGCCTACCCCTTCCAGCACTCTGCTGATCGGCCACCACCAGCGTCCCTTCTGGCGCTCCCTTTTCGGCTACCTCCTTGGCTACATCGTTGGTGGACCCCACCAGCGGGTAGTAGAGGACCTGCCGCCCCAGAAAGCGGGTACTGAGCCGGCGCCGGATCTCCTCCGGGCCGAGTACATCTGCCCTGCCAGTCAAGTAGTAGCCGGCGCGGGAACGGCCTTCAATGGAGTAGCCCAGCCGCCGTAAAGCTTGGATATGTTTCCACACCGCGGTACGGCTGATCCCCAGCCGCTCAGCTATTTCTTGGCCGGAGATGGCTTCCGGTGCAGTTTCCAGCAGCTCCAGTACCCGGCTTCTAAGTTGATCTGGTTGGTTCAAGCTCACCACTTCTTTGGCCTAACCCTTCTACCCCAAGCGGATCTCCTTTGTCCCTCTCTAACCGGTTCCAGGTTTCTTCCAACCCCCCTGGGCGCCTATTGTTAACCCATAATGGCTCGTAAGGTTAACAATATTATATTACGCCCTAGGGAGGAATTATCCTGCCGTAAAAGGTGCCTCCAAGGAAGCAATTCTTTCAATGCGATTACCTTCGTCCACAAACACTACCTGGGGCCGGTGGCCTTTAATCTCCTCGTCGCTGTAGATGCCATAAGAAATAATGATAACGATGTCGCCCGGTTGGGCCAGCCGCGCTGCCGCCCCGTTCAGGCAAATAACGCCGCTTCCCGCTTCGCCAGCAATTACATAGGTTTCTAGCCGGGCACCATTGTTATTGTTAACCACCTGGACCTTCTCGTAGGGAAGGATTCCGGCCGCCTCAAGGAGCTGGCTATCGATAGTTATGCTTCCTACATAATTGAGGTCAGCCTGAGTGACTCGGGCCCGGTGGATCTTGGATTTCATCATGGTTCGCAGCATAGTTTCACCTCCCCCAAACCTACACTTCCACAGGCCGCTGGTTGCCCACTTTACCCAGCCCTCAACCGTGGGCTCAAAATATCCCTCGCTTTTTGCACCTAATTGCAAAGCTTAGCCGCGCATGGCTTAAGGTGCTACCACCAAGTTATCGATGAGCCGGGTTTGGCCCACAAAAGCCGCTACCGCCAGCAGGACTTCTCCGTCGATGGTGGAGACGGGCTCGAGGCTTTCCGGATCCCGCACCTCCACATAGTCAATGCGAACTCGAGGATCGCTGCCAAGGGTTTCGGCCATAGCCTGCCTTATCTTTTGCGCCTGGCTTTCTCCGCTACGAATCAGGGCTTCTCCCTGCTTCAGCGAACGAATCAAGGCCAGGGCGCTCTTTCGCTCTTCCGGGCTCAAGTAGGCGTTGCGGGAACTCATGGCCAGACCATCTGGCTCCCGAACCGTAGGGACCGTTACTATGGTCAATGGGAAGTTTAGGTCCCTCACCATGCGCCGGATGATCAGCTGCTGCTGGAAGTCCTTTTGGCCAAAATAGGCTCGATCGGGCTGGACGATGTTAAATAATTTGCATACCACCGTAGCCACGCCGCGAAAGTGCCCGGGCCGGGATTGGCCGCACAGCCCCTGACTAAGCCTTTCCACTTCCACATAAGTGGCGTAGCCGGGCGGATACATCTCCTCAGGAGTTGGAGCAAAGATGGCATCCACCCCCACCTCGGCTGCCAGCCTTTGATCCCGATCGAAGTCCCGAGGATAACGGTCCAGGTCTTCGTTGGGTCCAAATTGGGTAGGATTGACGAAAAGGCTTACTACCACCACGTCGTTGTCCTGTCGGGCGGCCCGCATCAGGCTTAAATGGCCCTCATGAAAATATCCCATGGTAGGTACCAGGCCAATTGATGCCCCTTGGCTACGCTTCTCCCGCAGGTAGGTTCGCAGGGGCTCAACCCGAGAGAATATCTCCAAACTAAAGACACCTCCGTATCCAGCCGGCTAATTGGTGGAAGCAGTGTCAACTGCTTCGGCCCGCCGGCACTCGGCTATCTCGTACTGCTTCTCGTATCGATGCAAGAGATCTTCCAAAAGGGCTGCCTTTCTCCGGTCTAGGGTGCCCTTACGCAGCGCCACTTCAATAGTATGCCGGCCCAAGGCAACATACAGAGGAATGAGCTGGGGACAAGCTTCCCCCATGCTGTGCAAGTGATCGCTTATGGTGATCACATCGCCGCGGGATATAGGGCCGGTCAAGGCTTTGGGTATGCCGATCTCCTCCACATTGGCTAGGGTCCCCTTGACCAAAGGCAGGAGGGCCGGTAAGAACAACCTTTCCGGCATCCCGGTTGCCTGCATCAGCTTTTGGCTGAGATCCAAAAGCGCCACTAGGTAATTGGAAGCTACGGCAGCAGCAGCATGGTATAGCACTTTGGCTTCCCGATCAATGTGGAAGGCTTCTCCCCCCAAGTCCTTAACGATCTGTTCCGCTACCGGGTAGGCTTCCCTGTCTCCCTGGATAGAGAACACCGAGCCGGGCAAGTTGGTGATGGCTCTTTCGGCGCTGGCGCAGGATTGCAGAGGGTGAATGGATACTACTTTGGCCCCTAAATCAGCTACCGGCTGAAGGACGTCGGTAGTAAGGGACCCGCTCATATGGACTACCGTGTGCTCACGCCCCACCGCTCGGTGGCGAGCCAGCTCTTTGGCTACTTCACCGATGGCGGTATCGGAGGTAGTGATGAAAACCACCTCTGCCGGCCGGGCCACTTCCGCCGGCGATCCTACCGGGCAGCGGAGGCGTTCGGCAGCACGGGCGGCTGACTCCGGTGTGCGGCTGGCCACACCTACCACCTGGTACCCCTGGCGCTGAAGCAGCACGGCCACCCCGGTGCCTACGGATCCAGCTCCAATGACGGCAATCTTAAAGCCCATGTTTTCCCCTCCATTGGGAAGCCGCTTTGCCCCGACGACAAACAAAAAGCCTTCCGGCCCGCAAACGATCCAGAAGGCGTAATCTGCCTGTCTTTGGCCGTCTCGGTCCTGCACATGATCCAAGCGGCGCCCCACAGTATTAAAATCATCTTTCCACACAGTCCAAACCATTGTGATTCAGGTCGTACGGCTCGCCCGCAAGCGATGCCGTCCCCGGCATAACTATTCTAACACCTTCTTAATGCCGGCGCAACAATTGCTTGGCAATTACGGCTGGCAAAGCCATGGCGGCGGAAGGACTGAGCCAGAATGGTCTTCAGGGGCGATAAAGGCGAATGCTGTCGGGCCCGGAGGGCAAAGCGGCCAGGCGCTCTTCTACTGTCACCCCACTGGGCAGGCGTAGATTAGGTTCCAAGTCGGCCAGAGGTTTGATGACGAATATCCTTTCCTCCAGGCGAGGGTGGGGGACCTCTAGGCCTGGCTCATCCAGCCTCTGGTCTTGGTAGAGCAAGAGGTCGAGGTCAATGGTGCGCGGGCCCCAGCGCACCGTGCGCACCCTTCCCAGCGCCGCTTCCGTGCGAAGGAGCTCCTCCAAGAGTTCCCGGGGGCCAAGGTTGGTGGCTAGCTCGGCCACGGCGTTTAAGAACCAACCCTGGTCGGTCATGCCCACCGGCGCCGTTTCATATAAAGGCGAGGTCCGGAGGACTACGATTTGCGGGTGAGAAGCAAGCTTCTCCAGGGCTTGCTGAATGTTGGCCTCACGATCTCCTAGATTACTTCCCAGGCCCACGTAAACTCCTCGGCGCCAAGTACCCTCTCCACGAGAGCGACGGATCTCCACTCCTACCGAACGCCAGCGGCCTGGTAGCGGCGCCTGGGGTTTCTCTACCCGTACTGTCAGTGCCTGGAGGCGGGAGAAAGTGTTCAGCAAGCTATCGGCTATCCGCGCCGCTAGGGCCTCGATGAGGTTGTACCTCTCTCCTTCCACTAACTCCTTTACCGTCTTCTGAACCGCAGCATAGTCGACGGTATCCTCCAGGGCATCACTTTGGCCCGCCTTGGCCAAGTCCAACTCCAAGATTAAGTCCACCAAAAACTTTTGGCCCCTGGACTTTTCCTGAGGGTAGAGGCCGTGGTAACCGTAAAACTCCATGCCAGTAAAAAAGATGCGATCCGGGCTGTGATCCATACTTATGCTTCTGCCTCCGCTTGCAAGCGCCGCCGGACAATGGCATCCGCCATCCGCGCTACCCGCACCATGGCGGCCACATCGTGAACCCTGACAATATCAGCTCCGAAAGCAATTCCCAGAGCCACCGTGGCCGCAGTCCCTTCCAGACGCTGGTCCACCGGCAGGCCCAAGGTGTTGCCAATAACCGACTTGCGGGAGGTGCCCAGAAGAATGGGGTATCCCAGCACTTTTAACTCCTTCAGGCGGGCTAGGACTTCCAGGTTTTGGTCGGTAGTCTTGCCGAAGCCGATGCCGGGGTCAGTCACGATTTGCTCCTCCCCTACCCCGGCCGCCTTGGCCGTCTCGATGCTCCAGCGCAGAGAAGTAAGCAAATCCGCCATTAAGTCCTGGTATTCAGTTCCATCCTGGTTGTGCATGAGGATTATGGGTGCACCGGCCCGAGCGGCTACTTCCGCCAGCCTAGGATCCTTTTTTAGGCCCCAGATATCATTGATGATATGAACCCCCTGATCTAGCGCCCACTGGGCGGTTTCGGAACGGTAAGTATCGATGGATACGGGCCTAGGGAGCTCCTGGACCAGCCGCTTGAGGACCGGAGCCAGCCTCTCCCTCTCCACCTCGCTGGTCACGGGTACATGGCCGGGCCGGGTAGATTCGGCCCCTACGTCGATGATATCCGCCCCGTCTTCCACCATTTGGTGAGCATGTTCCAGGGCTCGTCCCGGGTCCAGCCATAGGCCGCCATCGGAAAAGGAGTCTGGAGTCACGTTAAGAATTCCCATGACCAGGGTGCGCTCCCCTAAGGTTAAAACCTGATCCCTCGCCCGTATCTGCCGGGCTCGGCCAGCCTTGTCCCAGTTGTCCAAGGCCGAGCGCAACTCTCGAGCCAAATCCTTGAGCCCAAAGGGCTGAAGCAAAAGCTTACCGATGGCCTGGTGATATTGCTTTACCGTACCCATGAGCAGAACATCGGTGGTGGAATCGCGAAACCGGCTGGCGCCTTCGGAAACCGCTGCCTCAGCTCCTACAGCCAGCATTTGCTGCTTAAGCAAGTTGGCCGCCTTAACTGAAAGGCCACGAACCCAAAACTGGCGGAATACCCCCTTGGGAGCCATCAACGGCACTCCCCGGGCATCCACCTTAATTTGCCTCAAGGCCGCCTCTACCTCGGTCTGATCTTTGAGCTCCACGATCCGCACCTGGTTCACCTGGTCCATATGTTGTCCCTCCCAGAAACCAACCGGTCTTTCCCAAACCGGCTGCACGGCTCGGCAAAAGCTACCCCGTAAAGCTAAGCCTGCTTTAGAAGTAGCCCCACCCGGTCTAGCTCCTTCTCAATCGCTTCGAGCACTTGCTCGTCGCTTGCCTCCACCGTATGTAGGTGCACACCTGAAGTCAAGGCCGAGAGAGGCTGAGCACCAGATCGGACCAGATTGTCGCTGAAGCGCCGCACCTCAGCCTCATTGTGCAACATCAGCATGCCCTTGAGCTCACCATAAAGGGGATGCTCCACTACTACATCTATGACCCTACCGCCCAGGCTCACCATGAGATGCAACTCCTCATACAGCCGGTCCATGCCGTGCTGCACAGCAAAGGTGCGCCGGGGAAAGCGCACCGCCTCTTCCATGATTATATATCCCTGGGGAGTAGCTAGAATACCGGCTCCCCGTGCCCTAAGCAAAGCAATATCCTGAACAATCACCTGGCGGCTGACTCCCAGGCGGCCAGATAGCTCGTGACCGGTGAGCGGTGCATTAGCCAAGCGCAACAGGCGCATAATCTCTGCCCGCCGCGCTTCCGCTTCCATGGGTAGCGCCGGCATACCCCTTGGGCACCCCCTCAAGCAGGTTTCTCCTTAATTTAGCTGTAAATCCACTTCTCTACATCCCGGGTATATTGGCAAATCTCACTGGCATCGAAGTAAAGGTTAATCTCGCGCTCAGCGCTGGCCAGAGAATCCGACCCATGGACCACATTGCGGCTGATGTCGAGGCCCAGGTCACCGCGGATGGTGCCCGGAGCTGATTTCTGCGGATCGGTGGCCCCCATCATTTGTCGAACCCCAGCCACCGCGTTAGCGCCCTCTACCACCATGGCCACTACCGGACCTGAGGTTATGTATTCGACCAGGTCTTCAAAGAAATCTTTGCCCCGGTGTTCGGCATAGTGTTTTTCCGCCTGGCTGCGGCTGATGGCTAGTAACTTCATGGCCGCCAAACGGTAGCCGCGCCGCTCCAACCGGGAGATTACTTCTCCCACCAGGCCCCGTTGGACCCCGTCTGGCTTGACTAGGACTAGAGTACGTTCCATATTGCATCTCCTCCAAGCAACCATTTACTTCTGCCCCCAGCACTCAACCCAGTGCTCAACACAACCCGACAAGGTGTTGGTTGTTGTCCGGTCCGGCTAGACTCCGCGCCTACAGCCCCGATTTGAGTGCTGGGCCTTTTCCGCTGGCCCTTTCCTTTGACCCTATGGGGGCCCGACTTATAAAAAGAAAGGCCTTCGGGCGGACCTCTCCTCTCCCCTCTGAAGGCCTTTCTTTCTCTACATCAACATCAACAGCCACTGACTATTGTTGCTCCAGAAATTCATCTTAATCGTAGGAAGTACCGGAGCCGGACTAGGTTCTTTCCTCTCCTTCTCCCTTTCCGGGGCCCGAACCGGCTCGGCCGCCTTCTCCTCGCTGGCGGCAGCCACCGGCAGCTCGGTTCTTTTCACCACTTCCTCCAGCACCGACTCCGGATCCCGACCAGCATCGACCGCCTGCAGAAGGGCCTCAAACTCTTCCGCCTCAAGGGTTTCCTTCTGCATCAAGGTCCGCGCCACCAAATGCAGCTTGGCCATGTTCTCCTCCAGGACCTTTTGGGCTCGGCTGTAACACTCATCCATGATCCGCCGCGCTTCTTTATCGATGCTGTAAGCTACGGCTTCGCTGTAATTGCGGTCTCGAGCCAAGTCCCGGCCCAAAAACACTGCTTCCTGCCGATAGCCAAAGGTCATCGGTCCCAATTCCTCGGACATGCCGTATTCGGTAATCAACTTGCGCACCAGCTCGGTGGCCCTCTCTAGGTCGTTTTGGGCTCCAGTGCTGACTTCCTTCAACACTAGCTCCTCCGCCACCCGGCCGCCGAGAAGCATAGTAACTTGATCAAGGATCTGCGATCGAGTCATATAGCGCCGATCTTCCTTGGGCAAAAGCAGCGTGTAACCGCCCGCCCTGCCCCGCGGTATAATAGAAACCTTATGGAGCGGGTCGGTATGGGGCAGATAATGGCCCAAGAGAGCGTGTCCAGCCTCATGATAAGCTACCAACTTCTTTTCAAAATCGCTGATCACCCGCGATTTCTTCTCCGGACCGGCAATGACTCGCTCGATAGAGTCCTCTAGCTCACGCATGCCAATCCGCTTCTTGCCCCGCCGCGCCGCCAGCAGAGCACCCTCGTTGATCAGATTGGCTAGATCCGCCCCGGTGAAACCAGGGGTCCTCCGGGCCAATATATCCAAGTCGACATCATTGTCGAAGGGCTTGCCCCGAGCATGCACCTTGAGGATCTCCCTCCGGCCAGTGACATCCGGGATATCAACCACAATTTGGCGGTCAAATCTCCCCGGACGCAACAGGGCCGGGTCCAATATGTCCGGCCGGTTGGTGGCCGCCATAATAATAATGCCCTCGTTGGCACTAAACCCGTCCATCTCTACTAGCAGCTGGTTTAAGGTTTGCTCCCTCTCATCATGGCCACCGCCTAAACCAGCGCCCCGCTGCCGGCCTACGGCATCAATTTCGTCCACAAATACGATGCAGGGAGCATTTTTCTTGGCCTGCTCGAACAGGTCGCGTACCCGCGCTGCCCCCACGCCCACGAACATCTCCACAAAGTCGGAGCCGCTGATGCTAAAGAAAGGCACGCCAGCTTCTCCCGCCACTGCCCGAGCCAGAAGGGTCTTGCCGGTACCTGGCGGTCCGAACAGCAACACCCCTTTGGGAATTCGAGCGCCAATCTCGTTGAACTTGCGGGGATTCTTGAGGAATTCAACTACCTCCTCCAGTTCCTCTTTAGCCTCATCCACCCCAGCCACATCGGCAAAGGTTACTCGCTTCTTATCCTCCGTATGCAGCCGAGCCCGGCTTTTCCCAAACTGCATAACCCTGCTGCCGCCGCCCTGGGTCTGCTGCATCATGAAGAAAAACAGGCCCACCAAAAGGAGAATGGGGAAGATTGTCCCCAGCATATTGGTCCACCATGGAGTCTCTGGAGTTGGCTTAGTTTCCACCTGCACATTATGCTGGGCCAGGTAATCACCTAACCCGGGATCCTGAGGCGCGTTAAGGGAAAAAGTCTTGCCGTCTTGGAACGTGCCCTGGATCTTCCATATACCCGACTGGCTGGTCATGACTACCTCTTTAACCTGCTTCTGCTCCACTGCCTCCCGGAACTGGGTGTAATTGAGTTCTGACACTTGGGCTGGGGCTTGGGAAGTCATATGGACCAAAGAAACGGCTATGAGTACCAAAAGCAGGTATATGGTAAGATTCCTCATAAGACGCGGCATGACTTCACCCTCCTTTCCTTTAATGATTTGCCCTGGCTATCTAATCGGCATATCTAATCCGCGTGCTATGCCGGTTGTATTCCCTCTAAATTCTTGCCAGAGCCAAGCATGGCTAACCCTCTCGCCAACGGCCCCATGGCTTTGGATTGTACCATAGTATCATGATAATGACAACTGCAAGAAATTCCAGACTATCCGTTATTCCCCTCGGTGGGGCCACCTGCTTCCCTTGCTTGGAGGTTATCACATTTAAGTAGCTCTAGCTGAAGTACGCGACTAGTATCAGGGGTTACTTTCCACCGGTCGTCCAGGCGCACCCCGCCCACCCAGATGATGCCTTGGGCCGATGCAATTATGGGGATCTGTAGTCGCTTTTCGGAAGGGATTTTAGCGTCCACGAATAAATCCTGAACCTTCTTCCTTCGTCCTCCCATCCCCAGCGGACACATCCAGTCCCCCGGCTCCCAGGTGCGAACCCAAAGCGGGAGTTCCACCAAATCTAAATCCACATAGGCCCGCTCGGGTGGCGCCGAAACGATTTCCTTTTCCACCGGCGCAGGAGCCTGGCGCTGAAATATGTCCACCGCCACCATTATACCAAGCTCAGGGACATTAGTTCGACCCTTAAGCCCCAAAAAATGAAAAATTTTTTGGGGCGGGGATATTTCTTCGACTTGCTCATCATCCTTTTCCGCTCTTATGTAAAGCCGATCGCCTGAGGTTCTAGCTTCCATTTTTCCTGGCAACTTGATGGTACCAGATTCGTCTTGGCGGATTAGGTATCGCACCATTTCCACATGCTCAAAATCTAAGCTGGGCTTATGTCCCCTTTCCCAGGAAGCCTGGCGGGCATAGAGCCGCCGAATGACCCGGCGCTCCAGGGCTTCCGGCAGCAGGGCCAACTGCCTGCGGTTGACCGGCAGTTCTCCCAGCTTCGAAAGAGCTGCTTCCGCCTGCTCTTCCATCCAATCATCTTCAGCAGCCAAGATGGTGGCAGTGCGGTTTAAAGCCGGGACGATGGCGGGGTTAAAGTTTTGGGCCAACCAAGGAAGCAGTTGCCAACGAATGCGGTTGCGCAGGTAGGCAACGTCGAAATTGGTACTGTCTTGAATAAACGGCAACCCGTGCTCCCGACAGTATTGCTCAATTTCTGGGCGAGTAACCTCCAGCAGAGGCCGGATGATTCGGCCTCGGCGAGGGGCCATGCCCCGCAAGCCCTCGGTCCCGCCTCCGCGAATCAGGTGCATTAGCACTGTCTCGGCCTGATCATTGGCGTGATGAGCCACCGCAATCTTGGCAGCCTGAACTTTGGCAGCCGTAGCCTCTAAGAACTGATAGCGAGCCTGGCGGGCAGCCTCCTCCAAGGAGACGCCGCTTTCAGCTCGAAGCCGGGGAACATCGACCCGTCCCACCTGGACGGGGATACCCAACTTTTGCCCCAACTCTAAGACCAGCTGTTGATCCCGCTCAGCTTCTTGGCCTCGGATAAGGTGATTGAGGTGGGCGGCCACCACCTTGATGGCCCACACTTGAGAAAGCTGGTACAAAACGTGAAGCAGGCATACTGAATCCGCTCCCCCCGAAACTCCCACTAGAACCGTTTCGCCCGGGGCGAGCAACTGGTAACGCTTGATGGTTAAGCGCACCTTGTTCACCAGCGTCTCCGGCACCCGCACCCCACTCCCCCGTCGAACTTTGAGGCTGTATGTTCAGTATAGCACATGGCTGGGCTGGAGGAGCCGAAAACTATTCCAACAAGGCCACCACTACGGTCATATCATCGTAAGCTACCCCGCGGGCATGGTTGAGAGCTTCCTGAAGAATCACTTGGGCCATGGCCTGAGCATCGGCCGGGGGCAGGTCCCTAAAAAAGGTTGGCAACCATTCTCCCCCGCCTCCGCCCTTATCTTCACCGTTCCCCCAATCCGCCTCCATCGTAGCGCTAAGGCTGGCTACCCGAGGGCTAGTAGCGGAAGGGCCCGTGGCCGGAGGGCCAACCGCCAGCGAGCCAGCTGCCGGGGACCCGTTGGCAACCCTGTTGGCCCGGTCGGAATGATTGTGCCGAGCCGCATCCAGAACCCCGTCGCTAAACAGGCAAAGGATATCTCCGCTCCGCAACCGATAACGAACCGGGTGGATCTCAATCTGGTCCAGGATCCCGGCTGGCAGGCTGGGGGAGCGCACCATGGCCACCCGTCTCCCCCTCTTCACCAGGCTGGGCAAGGCGCCAACTTTAATAAACTCCCCCTCGCCGGAATGCAGGTTCAATATCACCAGATCGATGGTGGCAAAGCTATCCTCCTGGGAAGTAAGCAGCATAGAACCATTAGCCAAGCGGACCGCGGTCTCGGCAGGCAATCCCGCCTCCAGGAACTCTCTGATCAGGCCAATGGTCTTGGCGCTCTGCTGGGCCGCTTCGGATCCCGACCCCATGCCATCGCTTACGACCAAGGCCCAACGTCCTGACCCTAACGGAAAGCTGGCCCAATTGTCCCCGCAAAGTTGCTTGCCCTCCCGACAAGCTTGGGCGCCGCCAACCTTCACCTTGAGCGGCGGTGCAGCTACGATGGAGAAATTGCAAGTAGAAGGGCCGCAAGCCCGGTTGTCCAAGGTCATAGGTTTACCTACCAGTTTGCCGACCAGGGGAACAATTTGGCTTAAGCATAGCCCGCTTTGGCCGCAAAGCCTTCCTGCGGCTCCTTCCTGGCCACCCTCCGTATCATTAAGCCCCGGCGCTGCCGGGACTGGCCCGGGTACCTCCAAACCCACTATTATCTCCAAAGGCTCCTTCAGCACCTTAACTTCGCTCACCGGTAGTCGCCGTTCCTTGAGTTGGGCCGATATTCCTTGCTCCCAATCAGCATCGAACTCAACCTCGGACTGAACTTGAGTAGCAGCCTGCTCCAGGAAGCTGGCCATGCCTCCAGCTTGGTAGGCGAGAATGCGCCGACCTTCATTTACCTTCTGCCTCCACCACCGCTGCTGCTGCCAGCTTTCTCGCCACCACTCCGCCAGCCAAAGCAGTTCCCGAGTGCGTGAGCAACGCCGGGCGATGTCCTTGTCTAGATGCTTCTCTTCCACCGGCCCCATCCGGGCAGCAGCCAAAAGGCCTAGAAAGGCCCGATAAGTGTCGTAATAGTTTTTCTCCCAGCACAGGCGATAGAGGGTGCAAGGGCGACAGATCTCCCGCTCCAAGCGTTCCACTCCTTGGGTGAGCTTGTCCTCCTCAGCGCCGGTGACCACTGCATCCTGAAAAGTCCGCCTGAGTTCATCCATGGCTCGGGCCGAGCGCCGGAGGCGTTGCCCCACTATCCACCGCCATTTTTTACCCTCGCTAGAAGCCTTCTTATTGGCAGCTGGCAGACCGGCGCTAGACCGCCAACCCAGCCCGGCCAACAATCGCCCGGGAAGGGCTAAAAACAGAGCCACAGCTACTACGGTTTCCCCCAAGAAGCCTAGCAGAGTGACCCGGTCAGCCGCATAGGGAGAGAGCGTGAGGGTGCCGATGATAAAAGCCAAAGCCAGCCCCCATTTACCATAGCGGCGCAAGGCGCCAGCCAAAAGCCCTATTAGGGCATAGTAGCCTATGGCCGGCGATAGGATTAAAGATGAGAGGGAAGGAATTAGGCCCACCGCCGCCCCTACGCCAGCTCCTGCTCCACTGCCTCCGGCAGCCGCAGCTAGGAGAATCAGCAACCGGCCGGCTACCCCTAGGGCAGAAATCCCTCCCCACTCCCAGCCGCCGAGGCCGGAAACCATACCCAAGGCTAGAATCAGAAGAGCTACCACCTCCTCTCCAGCCAAGCGCTGATCCTTAAGCCGGTATATAGCCTCGGTAGCCGCCAAAAAGGCTACCGCTAAACCACCCGCTAAACCAGCTTCCAGTACCACCTTCCCAAGCCAAGCTAGATCGATTCCCCTCAGAGCGCCCACCCCGGAATTTAGGCCTGAGGTTAGGACTCCTTGCCCCTCTGCCCCTAAGGGCAACGGGGCAATGGACCTGGCTTGAAACATATGGATGGCCAGCTCTCCCACTCCCTGGGTAATCAAGGTGGATATAACAACCAACCCCGGCACCATCAGCCAACGGCGGTCGAAAGGCAGGTTAGCCCGCCGCAGCATAACGGCTAGCAGAACCAAGTTTACTAGGCGGGGCCAAAGCTGCGGCCCCTGGGCAGCGGAGATGGTGCCGGCCAGGCTTCCCAAAAGTATCGGTCCGGCCCGGGAAGGGTTAAAGGCTATGGCTGCCGCCAAAAAGGCTGGCCCCATAGGAAAGAGCTGGTCTTGAATGCTGGCCCGGCTAAGCAGGAACGCACTGAAAGCCCAAGCCAGCACCCGGGCCACATCCGCCCAAGTAGGCCCGGCCCGCTCTAGGTTGGTAGGTGTAGACCTGCCTCTTGCCATCTTGCGCGCCCGCTGTCGCCGCCAGATAACTGAACTCTCATACCCAGATGGCCGAGATTCGAGCACCGGCATCGCCCCCAGCATTATCTGGCGCTAATTATAGACACCATCAAGCAAAAAGCTTGTCGGTAAAACTGCCAGGGGCAAGTCAACTTTCGACGGCCAGAAACTATTAATTTTTCGCCGGTGACCATAGCGCGAAGGATTAAGCTCTTTGTCAAAGCGTCACTAAATTTATAGTCTCGCTCGCAACGTCAGGGTTACAGGCCAGCAGGCGGAAGCACTACCAAACTCCATGCGGCAAAAATAAAAGAGCCTACCGCAAATGTAGGCTCTTTTTGTTTTCCCGGTAGCGGTGGTAGGATTCGAACCTACGACACTACGGGTATGAACCGTATGCTCTAACCAGCTGAGCTACACCGCCATCCTGCCACCGAAACCACGTTAAGCAATTATATTATGGCCAACTTCCACCCCGCTGTCAAGAACCTGCGGTCGCCCAAACTTGCCCACACCTAGGGTTCTGATCATGACAACAGCCTGTCGGTTTTTTTGGAGGCAGGATTCAGGCTTTAGCTGTCTAACCTAACCCAAGGAAACAAGTAGCTTAAGCTTAAGGTTATGGGGGCATAGTTGATGCAGAAATTGACTGAACTCTTTGACCGCCTTCGGAGTTTAGAATCGGTCCTTGTGGCCTTTTCGGGAGGGGTAGACAGTACCTTTCTCCTTTGGGCGGCAGTTCAAGCCTTAGGCCCCAAGGTGCTGGCGGTAACTGCTAGCGGCCCGGCCCGGCCACCGGGAGAAGAAAAGGAAGCGGAAAAGTTGGCTCGCCAACTAGGGATCGAGTTTATGGTAATCCAGGGCAGAGAGCTCAACTTACCAGAGTTTACCGCCAACCCGCCCAGCCGCTGCTATTTTTGCCGGCGCAACCTTTATCAGCAGCTGAAGCAGATAGCCAAAAGCCGAGGGCTGAATCAGGTTATCGATGGGACCAATTTCGATGATGGGTCCGACTACCGCCCCGGGATCCGCGCCGCCAAGGAGGCAGGTATTATCAGCCCTCTAGCTGAAGTCGGCCTCACCAAGGCCGAGATCCGCCAATTGGCTCGCCAGGCGGGGCTACCCATCTGGGATAAACCAGCCGAGCCCTGCCTAGCTTCCCGCATTCCTTATAATCAGCCCATTACCGAGGAGAAACTGCGCCAGATAGCGCTGGCTGAGGCCCATTTGCGACAACTGGGTTTCGTCCCCTGCCGAGTACGACACCACGGCGATACGGCTCGCATCGAAGTGGAGGCTTCCCAGCTGGCAGAAGTGACAAAGAAGGCCAGCGAATTGGTTACCTTTCTAGAAAACCTTGGCTTTACCTACGTCACTTTGGATCTCAAGGGCTTTCGTAGCGGCAGCTTAAACGAGGTTTTGGAAATCCAGGCCCTAAAACCCTAATTCCTGCCCTACTATGATTACGTGATAATCCCTGGATCCTGAGCCATCCTGGGGGCGGCGGTGGAAGATGACCGTGACGTTGCAGATCCGGTCGGGGCGCTGGCAATCGCTGCAGCGGCCCAGCTCGACGCAGGGGGTATCGCACTTGAGGCGAGCGGCGTTCATTACCCCCGCCACCCCCCGGGACCGGCTCAACGCGTCCTCCAAGGTGGGCACCAGCTTGTTGATCCCAGCTACGATGATCACCTTTTTAGGGCCAAAGATGCTGGAGGCAACCCGGTTGCCGGTGCCATCCACATTGACGATCTGTCCGTCCATGGAAATGGCGTTGGCGCTAGTAATAAAAACATCGCTAGTAAGCTGCCGACGTAGGGTAAGGGCCCGTTCCTCTCCGCTAAGCTCAGGGTTCCAATGGTCAAAAACCTCATGGCCCCGCTGGCGTAGAGCCTCAGGAATTCTCATTTCCCTGATGGTGATGCTGCCACCCACGCCCACGCTGGCTCCTGCCGGTATGAGCTCTAGGATCTTCTGGGCAGCTTCTTCAGCCCTGGCAAAATACCAGGCATCATAGCCCTTGCGCTTCAGCGCCTGTACTACCGCGTTGCCTCTAACTGCTAGAGCTATCTCCTTCACCGTCGGATTCGACTCCTGCGCCATGTCTTGCTACAACCTCCAATCTCTAGATGTTATATGACCACGCCTACCATATGTAAATTATACCAACACTAAACCAGACTGGCTGTCCTCGGCTAAAGCTGGAGCTGGATTGGTTGCGCCCTTCTGCATACTCAAGCTACCTAAAGGCGAAAAATACTACCAAGGAAAATCGAGGTGCTATACGCCAACCAAGCTAGGAGCGGGGCCATGGTAGGAAATGTGGAAATAGCTGTTCGTTTGATCGGGGCCTTTATCCTGGGCACCATTATTGGGCTAGAGAGGGAGCGGCGGCAAAAACCAGCCGGGCTAAGGACCCATGCCCTGGTATGCTTGGGTTCGGCCCTCTTTACGGCAGTCGGTTCCTATGGGCTCATCAATTCTGGACTGCTCACCCCTGCCACTAGTGCTGACCGCATCGCCGCCCAGATCGTATCCGGGGTGGGCTTTATCGGCGCCGGACTCATCTTTAAAGAGCAAAGCCACGTCCGCGGCCTGACTACCGCTGCCAGCATCTGGCTGACCGCTGCCATCGGCATGGCCATCGCCATCGGTTTCTATGCGCCCGCTCTGATCGGTACTGCCATTGGCTTCCTGGGACTGCGCCTGCACCACCTTTTGCGCCGCTTGGGGCTGGAGATAGGCCCCGAGGAAGACTAGAACTTGGCCGACCAATCTTATTACTTGAGCAGATCCGCCAAAGTCTCTTCCTCCACTACCTCTACCCCGGCAATAATGCGCACCTTCACTTTTCCCCGGCTTATGAGATAGCGCAGCAGGCTGGGTGACAGGCTGTACCTTTTTAGTGCCTCCGGTATAGTGATCCACCCGCTGGGGATAGGCTGGTGCTCCACGGCATCCTCCCCCTCTTCCTGCATCACTATCAGCGGCCAGCGCCGGGAGTCCAAGCCCAGCAAGGTTGCCAACTTTTCGGTCATCCCTATGACCTGATAGCCTTGGCGGTAGCGGGACACCACAAACCCCATTTCCCGTAATTCCTTGACGTAGCGCTCAATGGTCCTGAGGCTGCAACCGAATTTTACCGCCAAGACCTCAGTGGACATGCGCCGGCGTGCCAGCATAAAAAAAAGGGCCAACACTGAAGGTCCTTTTCGAGAAGCAATTTCCGGAGGCATGAGGAAAGTATTGGCCGTGGTAAGGTTATAGTCGACTGGGGCATCATATACCGAGGGAAGCTCTTCCTTGCTAATCCTCAGCCTTGCCAACTTTGCCTGTACCTCATCAGCATTCCCTGCTGCAATCCTGGCCACCAAGCTACCCCTCCCGGCATTCCCTACCAAAACTGGTATGGCACGCATTGGCCCTTTACATAGATAATTCGTATCAATACCTAGAAATCCGGGGTTATCACCCCTCTATTTTTATATTCGGCACCAATTGCTCCGATCTGAATGTTGACCATGACAAAATTGCCGAACAAAAGGCCCGGTGCTATCAATTGTCGGTTTACTTGGCAGGAATTGTCATCCCTAGTTGAGCATTACTTTGGCACCCGCTGCCAGGAGACCGAGGCCCACCAGCTTCATCCAAGTAAAAGGGATGGTTTTCAGCCCAAATAGACCAAAATGATCGATGATCAAGGCGCAAGTAACCTGGCCGACAATGATGGCCGTGGTCGCCCAAGCCACGCCAATTTTGGGAATGCTGAAGGCCACCGCATAGATAATACCGACGCTAATAATTCCTCCCAAGTAGGCATACCAAGGGCCAGCCCAAGCTCGGGCCCAGGTAATCTTCTCCCAACCGGCCACAAGAATAGCTAAACAAAGCAAACTGCTAGTGATGGTGCCGATCAGGTGGACGGCCAGTGTGGCCATCAGGGTGCTAGTAGCTTTGCCAAGGGCCGAGTTGAGCGATCCTTGGATGGCCATGCTGGCACCCGCCGCTAGAGCTATCAAAAGAGCTACCCAGGTTCCCAGCAAATTAGCTTCCTCCTCCAAAAAACATATATTTCCAGCTGGGGCGCTGTTCCTCCGCTCCGTAATCCTGCGCGCCCAGCACTCAATCCTGGACTCAACCTAGTCTCATTAAAGCTCTACCTTGGTCTCCGGTGACAGGGGCACTCCTAAGGCGAAATTGAAAAAGTAGCTGTCGTAAGAGCAGCTCGCCAAATTAGTATTCCCATGGCCAGCGTGGCCAATTAGCGCTTTGCCACTAGGCCGATTTGGAGCGACCTGATTTTACCGCTTATAGAAACAGGTGCGAAGCACATTCTAATTTACGGAAGTAACCTAGCCGGCATTTAGCCTGGGCCGCACCTGGGCTAGAGTGAGGGTAACCATGCGAGCCAGCCGCCGCCAAATCTTAAGTAATAAGTTGTTGCCCTTAGCCTTATCAGCCATAATGGCCGGGGCTTTCTTTGCCAGCCGCCTTTGCCAACTGGCCTGGGCTCATTCGCCATCCCCTCCGACTGCCCGCACAACTCAGATCGTTACTTGGGGTAGCCTGGGGGGTTGCGATTGCCGAGGACAGATCCTTAAGCCAACTCCTGAACCCCACCAAAAGGGGTTGGATGTGGAGGAACTGCAGCAACGTTTGCGTGAGCTAGGTTACTATTTCGGACCCATAAACGGCGTTTACGGGCCGGACACTTGGAAGGCGGTACGGCAGTTTAAGGCCAACCTGGGTTTGCCTCCGGATGCAGTGGTAGATGAAGCTACCTGGGAAGCCCTAGGGTACGGGATTGAAATCCCGATTTCTAAAGATCCCCTCCCGCCTCCTGAAGAGCCAATCGCCATAACCATCGACACCGACCGCAAGCGCCTGATGGTCTACAGCAAGGGCGATCTATACTCAGAGTTCCCGGTGGCAGTTGGCAAGCCGGAAACTCCTACCCCTCGAGGAGAATGGAAGATAATATACAAAGGAAGGGACTGGGGCGGGGGCTTCGGTACCCGGTGGTTAGGGTTAAACGTCCCCTGGGGCATCTATGGCATCCACGGCACTAATAAGCCCTGGTCCATAGGCACGGCAGCCTCCCACGGCTGCATTCGCATGTTCAACCATCACGTGGAACAGCTCTGGGAGTGGGTAAAAGTGGGCACACCGGTAACTATCGTTGGCCCACCCGGTTTTCCCGATTACTGGAGCTTCCGTACCATTGAACCCAAAGCGGTGGGTCCCGATGTGGTGGAAGTACAGAAGCGGCTCCGCCAGGAAGGGCTCTATTGGTCCTGGATTGATGGCTCCTACGGGGATGCGACCATACGGGCGGTGAAGTACTTCCAGGCCCTGCAAGGTTTACCCATCACCGGGGTGGTGGATCGCAAGACCTATCAGGCTTTAGGCCTAAAGATTATCGAGTGGGATTGAAACTAATTAGCATCCCATGGAGCAACCCGGTATCGCTGACAATCACCTGGCCGACACCTAGGACCAGAAGCACAGCATAAAGGATCATGGCTCCGGCCGTAATGATCTCTGCTCGCGGCGGATCAAAGGCTAGGAGCTCTTGCCGCTCGGCCGGGGCAGCCAGGGCCAGCCTCTCCCACCACTCTTTGACCGCACTACGCCTCAGGATATGCCCATGCACCTGGCCGGGATCATAGCTCTTAAGTCCAAGGTCCATAGCCCCCAAGGCAGTTATGGTGCCACCGATCCCGATCACCGGCCGGCTAGCGGGAGCAATGTCACTGGGGGGCAGCCGCATCCCCGTAGCTACCAAGCCATCTTCCAGCAAGGCCTGGGCCTCGGCCAGGGTGGTAGCGACTCGGGTGCACCGCACCGACCCCAAAGGGAAACTTAGAGCCTGAAGCTCCGGCCCGCCGCCAGGCTTGCTAGCAGTAATTTCGGTGCTGCCCCCACCGATATCTATAACCACGGGCGGCAAGGTCAAAGCGGCTTCGTCCCACCCTGCCTGCGCCCACGTTCTTCGCATCCGCTCTTCTGCCAATACCAAGGAAGCGCCCCGGTACCCCAGCTCACCTTCCCGAGCACCATCGATGATTTCGACCGCAAAACCGGTTTCTTTAGCAATGGTCACCAGAACTTCTTCCCGATTGGCAGCTTCCCGCAGGGCACTGGTCCCCACCGCCCAAACCCCAGCCGGCCGGTAGCTAGCCACTATCTCTTGGTATTCCTTGAGAGCAGCAACTGTCCTTTCCAGGGCAGCCAGAGAAATAAAGCTAGGGCCGAGCCCGGCCCGGAAGCCGGGCTCGGCCCTAGCCACTTGCCTTTCTCCCAAACGGGTGGTGCGGATCTCAGCCCGCAAGCGCCGGATCTGCCAATTGGCACAGCTTCCCTGGTTAAGCCCGGGGCCGGCACTCCCGCGCTGCCTCGGCAACCGCTCCACCTCGGCTATCAGCAATCTTACCGTGTTGCTACCCACGTCGATGGCCGCCAAGGTCTGTCCGCCCATTTCGGTAACCTGAACTAACCTCCTGACTTATAACCCCTGGCCTAGCCATGAATCAGCTTGGGCAGGCAGCGGGCGCAAGCCCACCTCTCCCGGCCGCGAAAGCGGACGGGGAAGAGGTAAACTATGCTGTCGTTGGCCTGGCAGAATAGGCAACGGGCCTCCTCGCCGCCGCCCCAGCTCTGGGCCTGGACTGGGGATGGCGCTGGCGCCGCCCAGGCTAGCCCTGCCGGCTCGGCCTTGGCAGCCTTGGGATCAAAAGGCGGAGCTTCCCGCTCCTCCAGGCTTAAGGCGCCGGTAGGGCAAACGCTCAAGCAAACGCCGCCGCCATCACAGATCTCCTCTCGGAGCACCTTGGCCTTGCCGTTTACCAGGGTTATAGCTCCTTCCACGCAAGGGCTAATGCATTGGCCGCAACCGTTGCATAGCTCTTCGTCGATCTTGACGATAGTGCGCTTCACCATGGTTCCCACCTCCAGGAACCATTATACCCCGGTTTTGGCCCCTGATCGGTGAGCTGCATCACACTACCGCCTTGGCTCCCGAGGCCGCCGCTCATCCTGCTAGCAATCCATGCCGCACCAGGGTGGGAATGGGGCTCACCAGGTGCTTTTTCAGCCAGCTCCGGGCCGGCTCCATGCCCATGGCCAAGCCCACCAGCTCAGTAAAATACACCACCGGCAGCCCAAAGTCCTGCCCGGAAGCCCTGGCGATCTGCGGTTGCCTGAGTTCCAAGTTGGGCTGGCACAATGGGCAAGCCGACACTATCAATTCTGCGCCCTCAGTTTTGGCTTCACTCAAGATATGGCCCCCAAGCCGATAGGTAACCTCGGGGGCAGTAATGCTATAGGACGCCCCGCAGCAATCGGTCTTGGCTCCCCAAGGGGCTACTTCCGCTCCCAAGACTTCCAGCAAGCGATCTAAGCTGCTAGGATTGGTGGGGTGATCGAATTGAGCTACTTTCTCCGGACGGGTCAGCAGGCACCCGTAGTAGGGAACCACCCGTAAGCCGTTTAGCGGCCGCTTAATCTGGTTGGCCAAAGCATCCAGGCCCACTTGGTTCACTAATAGGTCCAGCGAGCTCCGAACTTGCACCCGGTTGTTAAAGGTCTGCCCGATTACTTCCTCGATCTGGCGCACCCCTTCTTGGTCCTCAGCGTAGATTTTGGCTGCCCGCAGGTGGCTAAAACAAGCCGCGCAGGGCGTCATCACCTGCTCCAGCCCAGCCTTTTCCGCCAGGACCAAGTTTCTGGCGCTGAGGCAAGCGCTGAGGAGGGCGCTTTCCGCATAGGCAGGGGTTGAACCGCAGCAGTTCCACTTAGGTATTTCCACCAAGTCTACCCCCAGGGACGCAAATACCGCCCGGGTGGAGGCATCGTAGCTTCGAGCCATGCCATGGGCCGAACAACCAGGATAATAGCCAACTCGGATAGTCATGACGCTTTTTCCACCTGCCTTACCCTCATTAAGATTCGCCTGAGCTCCTCCCCTTCCGCCGACGTCTGCCGCCGGATGCCGGGCAAGCCTAGGCTGCCAGCGGCTCGCCACATATCACCGATCCGCACCATCCCCCGCTGAAACAACTTGATCCCCAGGGGCAAATCCTGAAATGGCTTCCCGCTTTTCAAGTCATATTCCAACATTAGCCCTATTTCCTCCACCCGGCCAGTGGCCATCATGTTCTCCAGGAAGAGACGGTTAAAGCGAACAACACTGGCGTCTGGAGCCCCATAACCCTCATGCCGAGCCATTTCCCGCAAGGTTTCATTGACCCGGTACATGGCAAACCCCGAAGGGCAGTTGGCCTCACAGGTAGCACAGCCCAGGCATAAATAGATGGCCCGACTGGCAAACAGCTTTTCCTTTTGCCCATCCACAATCATTTGCACGATCTGGTTGGGAGGGTAATCCATAATTGATCCCAACGGGCAGCCGCCCGAGCACTTGCCGCACTGGTAGCACTCGTATACCTTTTGGCCACTCCTCCTCTCCACTTCATTAAGGAACCAAGTCCCTTCTTGGTCCTGCTTGACCGATATTCGCACAGGCACCCGACCTCCTTTGCCGAATCTTTGCGGCAGTTTGGACTAACCGCTTGCTCCCGCTAGCCCCGGGCGCGACCCCTCCACTGCGGCTTGGCGAGCCTTCTGGGCCCGAGCCTTAGGGCAATCAAACTCTCGCCTAAACTCCCGGTCTATGGGGCGATAATCAGGCTCAATGCCCTGCTTCAAGGCTAGCTGGCGCAATACTGCCATTAGGCGCGCAACATTGATGCCGGCTGGACAATTGATGCTGCATTCATGGCATTTCTCGCAATACCAAATGGCGCGGCAGTTCAAGACGCGACCTTCAAATCCATCCAGTATGCTCTCCACCAATTGCCGGGGAGTAAGATCAAACTCGGCTCCTTTTGCGCATGAACCGCCACATTTAGAGCATTGTAAGCAAGATCGCAGGTTAATGTGAGCTTCCCGCTCCACTTCCTGTCGGAAGCTCTCCTCAGGGCCAAATGGGTCCAACAACAGGCGCATGTTTTCTCCCTACTCTCTTCCTAAGAACTAGCTACTCCCGGCCCGCCCAGCACTCCACCCTTGACGCAGGGACATTGCTCACTTTTGGCCGGCCAAGTAGCCCAGCACTTCTGCCGCCGCGCTCCCGGCTTGGGCAACCGCCTGGCTGATTTCCATAGGTGCCAGGCAGGAGCCAGCTAGATAGATCCCTGGCCGAGAAGAGCGAACTGGTTGGGTGTTGTAGTCGGCCTCTTGGAAGAACCCGTACTCATCGCAGGCTAAGTCCAGCATCTCCGCCAGCTGGCGGGAGTCGGAGCCTGGCTCCATGGCCGAAGCCAAGACTACCAAGTCGGCTTCCAGTTCCACTGGATTGCCAATAAGGGAATCCTCGGCCCGAACCGTCAGTTTACCGCGGTTGGGAACAACCTTAGCCACCCGGCCCCGGATGTAGCGAACGCCATATTCTTCGATGGCGGAGCGCACCAGCTCCTCATAGCCTTTACCTAAAGCCCGGATATCGATGTAGAACACAAAGACTTGCGCTTCGGGAATCTGCTGCTTGATGAGGATAGCCTCCTTGGCACAGTAGGAGCAGCAGATCTTGGAACAATAGCGATAGCCCTTGGCCCGGTCGCGAGAACCGACACAATGGACCAAGGCCACCACCGGCCTCGAGCCGGCGCCGAGGTATTGGGGCAGCTGCCTCGTTTGCAGAAGCCTTTCCAGCTCCAAGCTGGTGATAACTGATTTTAGCCGGCCGTAGCCATACTCGGTGTAAGCGGTGGGCTCAAAGTATTTAAACCCGGTGGCCACCACCACTGCACCCACCGTTTCTTTGCGGGTGCCGTCTGGACCTTCAAGCACCGCCTCGAAGTTACCAGCCTGGCCGCTAAGCTGTTTGAGCTTAAACCCGGTCAGGATGGCAACCTGAGGGTCGGCTTGCACGGATTCAAGTTCTTGCTTCAGCATAGCCTGGGCATCCTGGAGCCGCGGGAAAGTCATGGATATATCCCGCATATGCCCGCCCAGCTGGGACTCCTTCTCCACCAAGACCACCGGAACCCCACCAGCAGCAATTTTCTGAGCCGCTTTGATGCCGGCGATGCCTCCCCCGATAACTAGAGCCTTCCTCTCCATGTTCTGTCCTCCTCCAAAAAACATTTACTTCCAGCCACCCAGCACTTAACGCAGAGCAACTCCACTCTCGCAAGCCGCCTATTGCCTAACTCCTCACGCTACTCCTGGCCTGCCCACGGGATGAGCTGCCCGCTGGTTGAGCCGCTCAAAAATGGCTTTGAGCCGCTCGGGACCGCTAATGTGAGCTTTGAAGGCCAGGCGGTTTTCCGGGACGCCCAAGGCCAAACCCACCAGCTGGGCTAAGTGCACCACCGGCAGGTGGAAGTCGGTCCCTTCCCGGTAGTTCAACTGCTGCTGCATCCGATCCAATTGGCTGTGGCAATAAGGGCAAATCACCACCACCATGTCCGCGCCTGAATCCTTGAGGCTGTTCAATTTACTCCGGCTGTGGTTCAGAGAATACTCCTTGAAATTGATGACCTGGGTAAAGCCAGTGCCACAGCATTCCCGGTTGGCGGGGTAGGAGGCCACTTCCCCACCCATAATTTCAATTAATTCCTCCAAAAAAGTAGGGTAATTAGCATCATCGATGGCTACGTACTTGCCGCCGCTAAGGTAATGGCAGCCGTAGTGGGTAGCGATCCTAAAGCCCGTAAGCGGGCGACGAACTTTTTCGGCAATCCGGTCCTTTAAGCGGTAAGCCATTTCCGCAAAATGAAATACCTTGCTAGTGCCCTTATACTCGTGCCCCATCATGTGCAGCATCATGTTGACGCTGGCCCGCGGTTCCGGATTGTGGTTGAGGAAATGACCAAACTCAGTGAGGAAAGTCCAACAACCATTGCAGACCGCCACTATATCTAGCCCTTGCTCTTCCGCCAAGGCAATGTTTCTGGCCACCGCCGGCATGGAAGCGGTAGGCGGGGCCACATTGGCAAAGGTAACGAAACCGCCGCAACAGGTCTGGTCATCGGTTTCGTAAGTATCCACGCCCAACTGGTGCAGCACATCCACAGCGCTAGCCTCAATTCCCGGATACTTATTGCTGGCCACGCAGCTACGGAAAAAGAATATTTTCTCAGGGATGGGGATGGCGGCAATCTTATCAGATCTTACGGGCAACTACTTCACCCCCCGGAACTCCATAGTTGAAGAAGCGGTTCTTGGTAGCCACTTTTCCGACCTTCCTGGGCACCACTTTCTCCCGGCACTTCCTCTCCACCTCAGGAGTACAAACAGCGCACTCCTGCTTTTCTACCCCACCTATGGACTTGATGAAAGCAGTCATGCCGGATAGATCAGAAATCAAATTGATCTCGGCCAAGGCCCGCTCGGATACCCGCCGTTGCCTCGGCAGGCCCGCTTCCTCACGAATGCTAGCGATATCCCCACGGTGTTCCTGGATATAGGGGTTGCGCTCATGAGTGTTGACAGTAATACCGTTTACTAGGTAATCCTTTTCCGCGTAAGCTTCCAGCCGCTTTACGTCCTCCCAGCCATAGCCCTCGCTCATGGCCGCCAGCCGGAGCATAAACACGAAAAAGGGGAAATTGATGTCCATGGGACAAGCCGCGTAGCAACCGCTGCAGAAAAAGCATTGCCATAGCTCAACGCTGGAAAGCAAGCGCTTGATGTTACCAAAAACTAGATCGCGGATGAGCTTTCTGGGGTTGTAGCTGGGGGTGACTGCTGCCGCTGGGCATTGGCCGGTGCATTTGCCGCATTGGATACACTTTTCCGCCTCGTTTACAAAACCCATGGCAATAGGCTTCCAGCGCTCGTAGAATTCAGGATCCCAATCCTTTACTTCCTCTAACAATGGCAGTACCTCCTTTGGGGCTAACCGGAGCTGACTTCACGCAAACCGGTTAGCTAGCCTTCTTCTCTCCCAAGCCCAAAGCCTTCTTGATCATCGGGGTCATCTCGGGCGCAAAGCGCACCAGGTCGCGGCGGCAATCTGAGCCCTTGAGCGCAAATTTCACCATACCCGGCATCATCTTCACCATCCGGCCCAGGGGCATCTCCAAGCTGAAGAGCTGGGTGAAGAAACCTAGCACCTGCTCCCCCACCTGTTTGCCCGACCGCGATCCATAGCTCTTTAGGTAATCGCTCATTCTCCTCACCTCCTCGAAACAAACCTTTTACTTCCACCACCAGCCCTGGCCCCTACCCTTGCGAACCTCGGTAGGGTTAGGTGGACAGGGACCGGCTTCCGCAAATTGTCTTATACTGTTATGAATATATGCTCACAATTGTATTAGCGAAACAAGGCTCACAAATTGAGGCCAGGAGAAAAGGATTGGGCTCCTGGCCTCATGAAACCTCTGTGAAAAATGGAACGTTGTCTTTCCTACTTAACTTCGAATTCTTTTTGCTGATATTGTATATCGCATAAAAGCCAACTGCAACCCTTTTAGCAAAATTTTTTGGTTTCTCGGCGATGGTTCATCATTGGTGGCTGCCGCTGCTCGCCGCTGATCGGCCAGAGCCAGCGGTGGCGGCAGTCTCTACCGCTCCCGATTGAATTCTAGCTTGCTGGTGGCGGTAACGTCCCCAGGCCCAGATAAATACCAACCCTGCCGCGACCCAGGGTATGAGGGTTGCCGCCATGTGACCAGTATAGGCAGGCAGGTTGAGCCCTTTATCGTCAAAGAACATGGCGAAGGAAGTATGGGCTAACACCGCGCCGCCGACGAAGATGATGACCGGATAACGGTTCATTAAGGTGGCAAGCCAATTGCTCCCAGCCACCAAGATGGGAATGCTTACTGCCAGTCCAAAAATAACCAAAAGAATGTTGCCGTGGGCAGCCCCAGCTACTCCCAACACGTTGTCAAAGGCCATAGACAAATCAGCTATGATGATAGTGCCCACAGCCGCCCAAAAGCGGGTGGCAGCGTTGACATGCTCATCCTCTTGGTTATCGCCAGAGATCAGCTTCCAGGTAATCCAAACCAGGATTACCCCACCAACCGCATTGACATAGGGAATCCTGGTAAGCATAGTGGCCAGGATAGTAAGTAGCACCCTAAGAACGATGGCGCCCCCAGCGCCTATCAGCGCAGCTCTGCTTCTTTGCAGAGGAGGCAAATTGCGGATGGCCAGACCGATCACTGCTGCGTTGTCACCAGAAAGGGCAAGGTCGATGATGGTTATGGAGAGAATAGCGCCGATTAAATGCAAGAAAGGTACCTCCCTGTGGCTAAATATGGACGTTAATCAAATGTAGGCTCGCCTTTACTAGAAAATCCACTGCTTGTCCAAAATGCTTTTGGATTACCCGTCTTAAACCAAAGTGGTCTCCGGAGTTAGTCCTTAAGCAGATCCCTGGCTACCTTTTACCCAACTGTAAAAGCAGCAGACGGGCTCGATGCTGATTATACTCCTCGGTTGCACAGAGTTAAAGGGGACAAGCGGTGAAACGGTGGGAACCTTGACATAGCCAGCTATGGCCAGTGTGCTGGTAAGCCAGGATTCACCGACCGCTGTCTTTAAGCGTAAAATACAGGCAGGAGTGGATAAGGATGGCGCCGGAACCATCTTTAGATAAGAATAGAGGAAATAAAGACAGAGACTTAAGTCGGGACGAAATAGAAATCGTCATTAATGGCGTGACTATGCGGGTGCGCCGCCAAACCAGCTTACCCTGGCCTCACGAAGTCACGGCAGTCATCCCCCGGGCGGAGCTGCGCCAGCGTCGCTATCAAGATGGCCAGCTGGTTTCGGAAGATGAACTCATCCTTAATAGCATCACCATCGTCCATGCCCCCAGGCACCCATTGGCCGGAGAGAAGCCGCCCGCACCCGCGCTGCCTGGCTCTCCAGGCGGATCTTTGCCCAGCCCCGGGCCTGGGCCTGGCTCGGGACCTGGACCTGGGCCCAGGACTAAGCCTGGACCTGGTCCTGGTCCGGGGCCTAAGCCGGCATCGGCAGCCCCAGTTGAACCCAGGCCTACACCAGCTCCTCGGTACCGGATCACTCTCCCTTGCCCCAGCCATCCCCGCCAGCGGCCGAAAGCCCCTGACACCTAAGCCGGCTAAATCGCATATACATCTATCAGCAGTAAAGGGTAACGGGGCAATGGAGCCCCCTGAAGGCAATGGCGCCTAACCTTTCGGTGGGGCGCCTTTTTGTTCGCTTTCGCCACCACCGCCGGTGGAGCTCATAACTGAGACGAGAGCAAGGGGGTAAGGCTTCATGTGCGGAATTGCTGGCTGGGTGGACTGGGAAATCAACCTCAGTAAGGAGACAAGAATCCTTGAGGCTATGAGTAAAGCCTTGGCCTGCCGGGGGCCCGACGCCTCCGGGATCTGGTTGTCACCCCATGCTGGCTTGGCCCATCGCCGTCTAACGGTAATCGATCCAGAAGGGGGAAGCCAGCCCATGATTGGCCAGCAAGGTGACCATGCCTTGGTCATTGTCTACAACGGAGAGCTCTATAATACCGAGGAATTGCGCCAGGAATTGCGGCTTAAGGGCCACCGCTTCTTCGGCTACAGCGACACCGAGGTGTTGCTCAAAGCCTATATGCAATGGGGAGCGGAGTGCCTGGAGCGCTTAAATGGAATCTTTGCTTTCGCAATCTGGGGTGAAAAGGATCAGACTAGGGAATTTTGCGGCAGGCGCTTAAAGGGGTACTGCCGCCGCAGGTTTTGGCCCGCCCCAAAAGCCCTTACCCCAAAACCCACCACCCTGAGTATCTCGAGGCAGTCCGAAACTGGTTACTTCACATTCTAAGTGACCCAACCTCCCCTTTGCAGGGGCTGGTAGATGGGCCGACTGTGCGCAGGTTGGCCTTATCCGGAGCCGATCAAATCAATCTGCCCTGGTACGGTCAACTCATGACTGGTCCACAACTGTTAGCCTATCTGATCCAAATCGACATTTGGTTGAGGGAATACCGGGTCAGCATCGGCTAAACTCCTAACCATCCCCGTGGGCCAAAAGAAGGGGGCGGAGCCAGCGACGGAACTAGCTGGGTAAAGAAAGCCAGGGAGTCCCCCGTGCCGCTCACAAGTAGCATCACCAAGGAAGAAAATAGCCCAGGTAATAATGGGGGCTGGCATGGAGTGCTAGTTGGCTCCGCCGAGGATATGGAGCAAGGGGCCAGCACCGCAGGTGGCATGCGATAGCAACCGGTTTGTCAGCAACCCAAGAATGTGCTAAAATGGGCTCGCTGTTGGAGGAACTTGCGGGGGTGGATGGGTCCTGGTGGGTTCCCTGGACTTCAAATCCAGTGGCGCTCAGGCCACTCCTGGGCGCGGTGGGTTCGATTCCCACACACTCCCGCCAAACGTTTTCAAGGGCAACAGTGCAGGGGCTCTAGGACTATTTTGGCTAGGCTTCTAGGAAGCGTTTGATTATGGGGGTAACTTTATTGGCTTCCAAAAGGAACGCGTCATGCCCGTATAATGAAGCCAGATTAAAGTAAATTACCGATTTGCCAGCTTTCTTTATAGCCCTGGCCAGTTGCTTAGTCTGAGCTGGCGGGTACAGCCAATCGGAAGAAAAGGACAGCAAAAGGAATTGGCTTTTTGCTCGGATGCACGCCCTTACCAGATCCCCTTCGCCCCAACTGGCGGCATCATAGTAGTCCATAGCTTTGGTTATGTAAAGGTAACTATTGGCATCAAAGCGCTCTACAAAGGAACGCCCTTGGTGCTCTAAGTATCGCTCCACCTCAAAGTCAAGGTTAAAACCAAAGCTAGGCCCGCCTTTGTGGCAGTATCGCCGTCCAAATTTCCAGCCCATGGATGTTTCCGAGAGATAAGTTATGTGTCCCAACATGCGGGCAATGGCCAGCCCCCTCTCAGGACCGCGCTCCCCGTAGTAGTCGCCTCCTCGAAAACCGGGGTCATTGATTATGGCCTGCCGGGCCACCTGGTTAAAGGCGATGCCTTGGTCGCTAAGCCGAGCTGAGGAGGCGAGGATTATGACTTTTTGCACCCGCTCCGGGTACGCCAACGCCCACTCTAAGGCCTGTTGCCCTCCCAGCGAACCCCCCGCCACCGCCCACAGCCTTTCGATCCCCAGGTGGGAGACGAGCCGTTCCTGGAGGCGCACCCAGTCGCCCACTGTAACCACGGGAAAGCGCAGCCCATACGGCCTGCCGGTAGCTGGGTCGACTGATCCCGGCCCGGTAGTCCCGTAGCAGCCGCCCAAAACATTGGAGCAAATGACAAAGTATTTCCTGGTGTCAAAAGCCTTCCCCGGCCCCACCATGGAGTCCCACCAGCCCGGCCGGTCCAACCGCCAAGGCCGGCCATATTCTCGAGCACTGGCATCCCAGCCAGCGACATGGGCGTCTCCCGACAGGGCATGGAGAATAAGAATGGCATTGCTAGCATCTTGGTTTAGCTGGCCGTAGGTCTCGTATTCAACTTCCACCGGAGCAAGGCTCCCTCCACCCTCCAGCGGCAAGGGGTTAGTAGCATCGGCCAACTGCACCCTCTGGGGAAAAGTCCACCCTACCGAGCCAGGTGAATCCGGAACCTCAAATCTCGATGACTTTTTAGCCGGAAGCAAGTTCAAAGGGTCGCTCATCGGGTTCCCTCCTGTTGGCTAGCCGCAATCGCTTGGTCCAGGTCAGCGATGATGTCCTCAACTTCTTCTAGGCCAACCGACAACCTGATATAATCGTCAGTTACTCCGGCTGATAACCGTTCCTCCTGACTCAACTGCTGGTGGGTAGTGGAAGCCGGGTGGATGATCAGGCTCTTGGCGTCGCCAATATTGGCCAGATGTGAAATTAGCTTAACCGATCGGATCAGCTTCACCGCCGCCTGGTACCCGCCCCGGATCCCAAAGCCAATGATGGCCCCTTGACCCCGAGGCAAGTAGCGCTTGGCTCGCCCGTAGTCGGGATGATTGGGTAAGCCAGGGTAGTTGACCCAGGACACCTCCGGGTGCCCCGCCAACCACTCTGCCACCGCTTGGGCATTCTGACAATGGCGCTGCATCCTCAGGGGAAGGGTTTCTATCCCCTGCAGGAAAAGAAAGGCATTGAAGGGTGAAAGGGCAGGGCCCAGATCCCGAAGCAGCTGGACTCTGGCCTTGACAATATAGGCAGTACTTAGCTTTGCATCGGCGGCCTTGGCCCCAAACAGCTCCCAGTAACAAAGGTTGTGGTAGGATGGGTCGGGCTCGGATAGCTCCGGGAACTTGCCGTTATCCCAGTTAAAGCGTCCTGACTCCACTATGGCCCCGCCAATGGAAGTGCCGTGACCATTTATAAACTTGGTTAGCGAGTGGACGACAACATCGGCACCGTGCTCAAAGGGCCGCAATAAGTAAGGTGTAGTGACGGTGTTGTCCACGATCAAGGGAATCCCGTGCCGGTGGGCAACGGCAGCAATTGCCTCAAAGTCATCCACGTTATTCTTGGGGTTGCCAATGGACTCCAAGTAAACCAGCCGGGTCCGGCCGTCGATGGCAGCTTCGATATGGCCGGGGTCAGAGGAGTCCACAAAGCGAACCTCAATACCTAGACGAGCTAGGGTATAGTGAAAAAGATTATAGGTCCCCCCATAGAGGCAGCTGCTGCTGACGATGTTTTGGCCCGCTCGAGTTATGTTTAGGACCGCCAAGGTTATGGCCGCCTGCCCCGAGGCTACCGCCAAAGCCGCGCTTCCCCCTTCCAGGGCAGCCAATCGCTTTTCCAAGACTTCGGTGGTGGGATTGGCGATGCGGGCATAGACGTAGCCCGGCTGCTCGAGGGCAAATTGGGCTGCTGCTTCCTCAGCGGTATCAAAGACATAGGAGCTGGTTTGGTAGATGGGCACCGAGCGAGCTTTGGTCAAAGGATCCGGCACCTGCCCGGCATGGATGGATAAGGTTGAAAAGCGTTGGGCATTAGTCATTTTATCGTAGCCTCCTAGCAGACGATAATTAAAAACCCTCTTCGATAAGAAGAGGGTTTTCAGCTTAGCCCCTTCTTATCTTTCCGGCCGTTGTTATCCAACGCCGGCAGGAGTTGGCACCTTTCAGGCGCTAGCCGCCTGGAGGTTGCCGAGGTTCATCGGGCCTTTCCCTCCCCTACTCTGGATAAGAAGTGATGCAACTTGGTATGCAGTTGGTTTAGTACGACAATTCCGAGTGAGTTGATAAGATTTTAAGTCATTATAGACTCCCCATCTTTACTTGTCAACAGTTATTTGGCTTCGGTACATTTTGGGCTGCCTTGATGTTCAATCGTCATTGATATTACCTTCCCTGATACATGGCCCGAAATCGTTCCAGCATCTTTCGCGGCGTCACCGTAGGCCTCTCGTAGCGAGCCAGCTCCTTCTCGATCCCGGCCAGGTACTTAGCGATGCCCTTTAGGCTTTCCAGGTCGTAGCGGGACATCATGGTGATAGTCTCCATCTGGGGGGAGCCGCCCCCGTGCAGCCCGGCCACCTGCATCACCCCGGCCAGGTCGGAAACCAGGGAGCTGATCTGTTCCTCGGTGATCCCTGCTTTTCTCAGGGCCGGAATGATATTCTTAAAGAGGTGGGTGGGATGCCACTCGGCTATGAGCGGAAGCGCCACCTCTGGAAGGGCAAAGGGTCGACCCAGCCAATGGGCAATGGTATCGTGGGAGATCATAATTTTGTCGCCGTAGCCAATGCCAATGAGTCCAATAATGCAGGCATACCTCTCCCTATCCATGGGGCACCCTACTAAGCCCTGGAGGCCCATGCGGTCAAAGCCAATGTAGACACCCTGGTTAAGGACGTCCAAGTGGTAACGAATATCGGTGTTATCGCTCATATGCCCGATCATGATGCGGCTGGGATCGGCGCCCTCGCGGAGCAAGAGGTCGGCCTGTTCCGGACCCATGGTTCCTTCCTGGGTGTGGGTGATAATGGGTACGCCGGTTTCCTTCTGGGCTTTGGCGGCCGCCCGGAAAAATGCCTTTTCGTAATCGGTGATCATCCCCTTGCTGGAGGCTAGCTTTATGACTCCTGCCCTTATCCCCGTCCTGCCAATGCCCTCGGTGATTTCCTTCACGAACATCTCGTAAATCTCGGCGATGATGTCGGCAAAGTTGCTCCGGAATTTGAAGTAGGCTGGAGCTCCTTCCTCCTCGTAGTAGAAACCAGTAGCGCAGATGATGTTGACCCCGGTCTTCTCCGAAATCTCTCGATATAGCTCGGGGTCGCGACCGGCCTCGTTGGGAGTAGCATCCACAAAGGTCTTAACCCCATAATCTTTGAGCTGTTGCATTAGCTCAATACCAGCTTTGAGCGCTGCCTGGCGGTCAGGCGGGGCCAGGGTGGCATCCCCATACCAACCGGGATAGCCAAAGACGATGTGTTCATGCATGAGAGTAATCCCTAAATCCTCTGGCGATACGGGACCTAAAACCGTATTGACCATTTACTTAGCCCTCCTTTTCCCTAGAAAGAAGCTTCCGAAACGTTCCCTATGCCAGGTCGCTGCCGCCGGCTCCGGATGGCCTCGCCGGCAATCCGTATGGCTCCCCCTCGCCCTCCGGCGCCCAGCACTCAGCTGACTGACCCTAGCTTGGGTTCCACACTATGCGCAGCAAGCTGTTTGTGGGGGCTGCAGTCTCGCGGTTGGTTGAGTGCTGGGCGACCAATTCGACCTCCTGTCTCAAGAGGCCGGCCTCCCCAGCACTCAACCACAAAAAATACCATGGCCCATGGACACTCGCTTTCTGGGCAGGGTAACCCCATTACCGGGTTCATAAGTTGAGTGCTGGGTCGGGCCCGCCTCCGGACTCGGTTTTGCTAGCGTCTCGCGAGGCTCGCCCAAAGTCGCCTTGCGCCAGAGCACCCGGCATTTTCATACTTCTTTCGGGTGTACCCCTGGAAACATTCGACGTCCAGCCTGAGATACTGCGCCTTCGCGACTAGCTCTTTTGGGCCGCCCGTTCCTTTTCCCGCTGCTGCAGTTCCCGCCAGAGGATCTTGCCGGCCCCGCTCTTCGGCAGAGCCTCCACCAACTCCACCATCCGGGGGTACTTATAGGCGGCCATCTGCTGTTTGGACCAGTCGATGATCCCCTGGGCAGTCACCTTATCCTTAAACTCAGGCCGGGGAACTATAAACGCCTTGACGTTTTCAATGCGCTCAGGGTCAGGTACACCCACCACGCAGGCTTCGGCCACGGCCGGATGCCGGTAGAGAATGGCTTCCACTTCCGCCGGCCAAACCTTGAACCCGGCGGCATTGATCATCCGCTTGGAACGGTCGATTACGTAAAAATAGCCATCCTCATCCATGCGGCAGATGTCTCCAGTGCGGAAAAAGCTTTTGCCATCGAGTTCGATGAAGGCTTCCTTGGTCTCCTCCGGCTTATTCCAGTAGCCCTTGAATACCTCGGGGCCATTTACTACCAGCTCCCCTTCTTCCCCTACTTCCAGCTCCTTAAGAGTTTCCACATCGACAATGCGGGCATCCACCCCAAAATCGGGAATGCCTATGCACTGGAGCTTGGCTCGATCGGGGGGGTTGAAGTGAGTCTGAGAGATGGTCTCGGTAAGGCCGTAGCCCTCAATGTAATTAAGCCCGGTTACCTGGTTCAGCCTTTCGGCTACTGCCGCCGGCATAGGTGCCCCGCCCCCGCCCACCGCCACCAGCGAGCTCAGGTCACGGCTGCCAATGGTGGGAGAAGCCAAGAGGTCGATTACCATGGTGGTAATGTTGACCCAATGGCTGCAGCGGTAGTTTTCGATGGCCGCCAAGGCCGCTTCCCGATCCCAGCGAGTTAGAAGTACTATGGTTCCGCCGGCAATGATGGGAGCGTTTAGGCTATGAACCATTCCAGTTACATGAAAAAGCGGCAGGGAAGCCAAGTTCACGCTGGAGGAGGTAGCCGCGAGCCAATGATACGAACTTAAGGAATTGGAAATGACCGTGGCTGGCAACTCTCCCATAGCTCTGCATAGGTGATGGTTTTACCATAGTAAATCACCGCCGCATGAGCCGGAAAGCGCCGGGCCGACGCCTCCAAGAAATCAAAAAGCGGCACCTGGGGGTAAACCAAGGTCTTGGGTAAGCGGGCCGGCCAGTAAGGAAAATGGCGCTGGTTCATAAGATACTGGTTCCTCCTTTCCGGGTAACCCGGTTGGTCTTGGCCAACCAACCCTACGCCCTGCCCAAGCTGCCTAGCCTTAGCCTGACCAAGGGGCTTTTATCCTAACCGCCGGGAGTGCCGTGGCCCGGGGCGGGCTTGAGCACGGTTAGTCATAGCCGGGCATGGTTGGCGTCGATTGACACTGTCGCCATTATGCAATCTGAATGCCAATGGCAGGATGGCAAGGCTGGGGAGACCCATCCCCTCCCAAGTGTCCCAGGATAGGACGCCCGAGTTTAAGCTGGGTGTAGGAAAATGAGCCGGCCATGGGTCAGGCTCAAAGGCATAACCGTTTGGGAAGCCAATTTGCCCGCTCGTCTAATCCTTGCCCCCACCCGCCTCACCGATAAGATGGCCAATCTCCGCACCCGGGCCGGAACCGTTAGCTTTAGCCTCACCACCAGACCATTGGTCTCGGCCTGCGGAAGGCGAGTGGGCACGGTGCTGGTCCTCTCCGAGGCCAAGCGCCTGCATAGGTGGCTGAACGAAGCCATGGGCAGCCGGGCCAGGATTACTTTTGCCGACTTAGTTGGGGAAAGCCGCGAGTTCATTGTGGCCAGACACCTGGCCATGATGGCCAGCTGCTCGGACAGCAACATTCTGCTTACAGGTGAAACAGGAACCGGAAAGGATGCCTTGGCTCAGGCCATTCACAATGCCAGCTCCCGCAGCCAAGGTCCGTTTGTGGCCCTCAACTGCGCCGCCATCCCCCGCGAATTGATTGCCAGCGAGCTTTTCGGCTACGCCTACGGGGCCTTTACCGGGGCGCGCCGAGGCGGCTACATGGGCAAGTTCCTTTTGGCCAACGGGGGCACGCTATTCCTGGACGAAATCGGGGAAATGCCCTTAGATATGCAGGCAGCATTGCTCCGGGTGCTAGAGGATAAAGAGGTTACCCCGGTAGGAAGCACGGAGACCATCTCCCTCGACGTCCGAGTCATCGCCGCCAGCAACAAGGACTTGGCCCAGGAAGCCCGAAAGGGTAATTTTCGGTCAGACCTATATTACCGGCTAAACGTAATCATCATCCATTTGCCTCCGCTCCGGGAAAGGCGCCTGGATATTCCCCTCCTGGCCAGAGCTTTCGTGGAGAGGTTCTGCCGCCGAAACAAGAGGGCTATGGCTCAGATCAGTAGCGAAGCCATGGAAATTCTAAGTTCTTATTCCTGGCCTGGCAACATCCGCGAGCTCCAAAACGTTATCGAGCGGGCTTTAGTCTTGTGCCAGGAAGGGGAAATTGGGGTCGGCCACCTCCCGCCCCATCTCCAGCTCAGGGATAAGGTGACTGGAGCCAACAGTGCCTTCCAGTCACCACCGGAAAAGCTGCCCCTTAGATCCCTGGAAGCTGAGGCCATCCGCGCTTGCCTAGCCCGCTGCAGCGGCAACCGGGCATTGGCGGCCAGGGAGCTGGGCATCGCCCGTAGCACCCTATACCGCAAGCTCAAAGCTATGAGTAATGCCCCGACTAGGGTTTAGGCAAAGGCCGTACCACTGCTTAGCCAGCGCGACATCCTGCCGGTAAGCAATGGGGGAAGTAAAAGGCTGCCCTCAATAAGCAGGGCAGCCTTAGTTTCCTTGCCAGGCCGGGTAACTGGTAGGTGCCCAGCGGCATAAGGCTCAGCTTCAGGCTTGCGCCTTAGAACAGGCCCAAGGTGCGGCCGTTCTCGTCGATATCCACCTTGAAGGCGGCCGGCTGCGACGGTAGGCCCGGCATGGTCCGCATGGCACCAGCCAGCGGGTAGACAAAGCCAGCCCCTACTGAAGCCCGGATATCCCGGATGGGAAAGATGTAACCCGAGGGGACACCCTTCCAGTTGGGGTCATGGCTAATGGAGAGGTGGGTCTTGGCCATGCATACCGGTAGCTTGCCCAGGCCCATGTCCTCGAACTGCTTGATCTTCCGCTCCGCCAGCGGCTCATAACGAACCCCATCGGCGTTGTAGACCACCTTGGCCAAGGTTTCGATCTTCTCCTTGAGGGAAGCACTGTCCGGATAAGTGAACTGGAAGTTGGAAGGCTTCTCGCAGGCTTCCACCACTGCCTTGGCCAGCTCGGTGCCGCCCTCGCCGCCGTCAGCCCAAACCGTAATCGGAACTGCCGTCTCGGCTCCGGCCTCCACCGCCTTCTGGCGAATCAGCTCTACCTCAGCATCGGTATCGGCAACGAACCGGTTCACCGATACTACCACCGGCACCCCGAAGGACTTGGCCAGCTTGACCATGTGGGCTAGGTTGACGCAGCCTTTCTCCAGGGCGGGAAGGTTCTCCTTGGTCAGCTCCTCTGGTAAAGGCTTGCCGGCCACTACCGTTCCCAGTCCGCCGTGCATCTTGAGGGCGCGCACGGTGCAGGTGATGACTACGCAGCTCGGGCGCAAACCGGACTGGCGGCATTTGATGTTCATGAACTTCTCCATGCCCAAGTCAGCGCCGAATCCGCTCTCCGTTACTACGTAGTCAGCCAGCTTGAGGGCGATTCGGTCGGCCAGCACCGAGTTATTACCATGGGCAATATTGGCAAAAGGACCGGCGTGCATGAAGCAGGCCTGTCCCTCCAGGGTCTGAATCAGGTTGGGCTTTAAGGCTTCCTTCAAAAGCACGGTCATGGCTCCCGCCGCCTTCAGGTCCTCGGCGGTAACCGGCTTGCCATCATAGCTGTAGCCAATGACAATCCGGGCCAGGCGCTGCCGCAGATCCTTAAGGCTGGTAGCCAGGGCGAGGATGGCCATCACTTCTGAGGCTACCGTAATGTCAAATCCAGCCTCGCGGGGATAACCGTTCTCGCGGCCGCCCAACCCAATCACTATGTTCCGCAATGCCCGGTCGCTGATGTCCACCACCCGGGGCCACATAATGGTCAAGGGGTCAATGTTGAGAGGGTTACCATGGAGGATAGAAGCATCAATCATGGCCGCCAACAGATTATGAGCCGCCCCCACGGCATGGATATCCCCGGTGAAATGCAGGTTGAGGTCTTCCATGGGCACCACTTGCGAGTAGCCGCCGCCAGCCGCTCCCCCCTTGATGCCAAACACAGGGCCCATGGACGGTTCCCGCAAGGTGCAAACTACCTTCTTGCCAATTTTGCCTAGGCCCTGGGTCAAGCCAATGGTAGTGACGGTTTTGCCTTCACCCAAGGGGGTGGGGGTTATGGCAGTAACATCGATAAGCTTGCCGTCGGGGCGATCCTTAAAGGCCTCCAATACATCCAGGGAAACCTTAGCCTTATACTTGCCATAATAGTCCAGGTACTCTTCGTCCAACCCTATGGAAGCTGCAATTTCCTTGATGGGTATCATCTTATGAGCTTGGGCTATCTCCAGATCACTAGGAACCGTTTTCACTAAACATCCCTCCACTTTTCCAGTTTGCAACCTATGGTACCGTCAGCCAGCCCATTTCACTACCAACTCCACCCTACTAGCGCTCCGGCCTAAGCTCAAGGCCTACCTTAGGCTCAAGCCCCTTATCAACCCTAAGATCCTTTCTGCCCTTCACCCCCTATTTCAACGGTTGCATGCCCACCTGCTACCGTTGGCTCGATAACTTTGTGATAATTTTCTCTATCGCTTTAAATATAAAAGTTCGCATAACTAATCATCCACGCCAACGTTAAGTGCCAGCACCCCATTTCCTGTTTGTAAACCCAACCTGCGTCGACCTACTGTCATAGTGAGCCAGCAAGGGTGATTAACCTCAATCGCCCTGATGGAGCTTGTGGTTTGTGTTCTAACAGATTGTATTTTCTACCTAGGGTACTAATTTCCTGCTTTGGTCATAAAAAATTAACCTAACCCCAGGCAACTTTTTGGCCGGATGCTCCGTCAATATCATTGGAGGGGACAGGAGGCTAACAACAACTGACAACTAAGGTTGTGACCAAAATGACCAGCTTCCTCAACCGGTGGCGTCAGATCTCCCCAAGACCATTCCTGTGGCGTTTGCTTCCCATTCTGGCCTTTTTTATCTGGATCGGTTTCCCAACCGGATGGGAGTGGATCCTGGGAGCGCTCCGATTCGGCGCCAGCTCACCCAGTGCCCTAGCGCTGGCTTCTTTGGAGACATGGCCAGGGGAGGCTTTACCTTCGTGGCTTCCAGCGCCAAGCCCTGCTCCGCCACTAGAACCGCCAAAGCCTTCCCCACCCAAGCCTCAGCCAACTAGTAATTCGGAGCCTAAGGCCGGACCCATCCAAGACCAGGGAACCCAATCTCGTCCGGCCCCTGCGCCAATAGCCGAAGCCAGCCCCAAGCCGAGTTCCGACCCAGCCGGCCAACCCTCTCAGCCACCCAAAATGGCCGGCCTGGCCTTAGGTTCAGTTTCCCAAGCCGGTAAGAAAATTGCCCTCACCTTTGACGACGGCCCCAGTGAGGCTTGGACGGCCAAGTACCTGGAGGTGCTAAAGGAGTACCAAGCGCCAGCTACTTTCTTTCTAATCGGTAAGCACTCCCAAGCTCATCCAGAGCTGGTCCGGTTAATCGCCTCCACCGCCGTAGAGGTGCCTTGGTGCGCCGCCGCCCAACCCACGGTTGCAAGCAGTAGTCCGGCTCCAGATCAGGGCAACGCCAAGGTGCCCGGCTCCCAGATAAAAAGCCAGCGGGTGTTTATGGAAATCGGGGCCCATTCCTGGTCGCACCAGAACCTCCGCAAGGCCAGCCCTTCCGCCATAGAGGCTGAGCTCAACCAAACCTCCCAGCTGCTTGGCCGCCTGATGCAAAGGCCGGTTACCCTGTTTCGTCCCCCGGGCGGCAACTACAATCAGACCTTGATTGCCCGGGCCAACCAAAAGGGGCAAACCGTAGTCCTCTGGAACATAGATCCTAAGGACTGGATGCCCTCCCACGCCCAGGCTGGGCACCTGGCTAGGCACGTCCTTGCCCATGCCCGCCCCGGATCCATCGTTCTTCCCCACGAGGGTAAACCCGCCACCTTGGCTGCCCTGCCCGCCATAATCAAAGGGCTACGTAGCCGCGGGTATGAGCTGGTCACTGTTTCTGAGCTTCTGGCTGCTAACTCCAAATAGCGGTTTTCCTGGCAGGCCTTCCTCCAACTCCCGACCTTTTTTTGAGCGGGACAAATGTCCTTTCCGGCGCTTCTCCATAGATATACAGTATGCAGAACTCAATCTCAGGAGGGAAAGCCAATGGCCTTAAAAATGAACGGCACCGCCAAGTGGACAGAGATACTGGACTTTCCTCTGGAAGGCCGCCAATCTAAGCCGCGAAATGTGGGTTGGACCATGATCATCGATAAGGGGCTGGGTGTGGCCACCACCCAAGAGCTGGTAGAAATAGCCGCCCCCTACATAGACATATGGAAGTTAGGCTTTGGAACTTCCGCCCTTTACCCCCGGCCGGTTCTTGAGAAGAAACTGGAAATAATCGTGGAAGCTGGCATTCACACCTGCCCCGGCGGCACCTTTTTAGAAATAGCGCTGCTCCAGGATAAATTGGTAGCTTTCCTTGACCTGGCCCAAGAGATGGGTTATACCTGCATTGAGGTTTCCGACGGCACCATCGTGATGGACCGATCAGTTAGAAGGAAGGCTATCAGCTTGGCCCGAGAAAAGGGCTTGCAGGTCATTACCGAGCTAGGCAAGAAGGACCCCCGGGACCAAGTGGCTACCGCCTTCCTGATTCGCCAAGGTCGGGCCGATCTGGCCGATGGCGCTCATAAGGTCATCATTGAGGGGCGGGAGTCAGGAAAGGGCATAATGATTTACGACCAGCAGGGCAAGCTCCGCGTGGGCGAGATGGAAGAAATAGCTGAGGGATTGGGCGACGTGGATAGGATCATCTGGGAGGCGCCACTGAAATCCCAGCAACAGGAGCTCATCCTGCGCTTTGGCCCTAATGTCAACCTGGGCAATATCCCTCCCGGCGAGGTGCTGGCGTTGGAGGCCCTGCGCCGAGGGCTTAGGGGCGACACCCTGCGGGCCTGCCTGGCCAAGCGCGAACAGGCCAAGGCGGCGATCGCCGACCAGGCAACCGCCGAGGCGGCGCTGGTTCCGTTGCAGGTGTAAGTGGACGGGTGCGCGAGCAACCCAGGCCCTAAATGTGGTGTGGCAGGGAAGGCTTTGAGCAAGGGATGCCAAGGAAGGAGAATAGGATGCAACTGGAAGTCGATGTAGCTTTCACCTGGAAAGAAGTGGCCGACCGAAAAAGCTTTAGCCCGCAAGTAGCAGTAGTGATTGACGTCCTCCGGGCCACCAGCACCATGGTAGCCGCCCTAGCCCATGGAGCCCAGGCTATCGTTCCCACCACCACCGTAGAAGAAGCTTGGGCTCTGCGCTCCCGCTATCTTAATTCCGGTTTCCGGCACCCCCTGCTGCTCGGGGGGGAACGAGGCGGCGTCAAGATAGAAGGCTTTGATTTGGGCAATTCCCCTGGGGAGTATACCCCCGAGCGGGTGGCAGAAAAGACCATTATATTTTCTACCACCAATGGCACCCAAGCCCTAGCCGCCGCCCGCTCCCTGCCCGAGCCCAAAGTCATCCTAGCCGCCGCTTTGCTCAATGCCCGAGCTGCCAGCGACTATATTAGCCAGCTAGCCCAAAACCAAAGTGGGTCGCCAGCAAGAGAAGCCTTTAAGCTGCTCCTCATCTGCTCGGGAACTGAGGGGAGAGTGAGCGCCGAGGACACCGTCGCTGCCGGGTCCATAGTCCACCGCCTGCACCTAAGCTTCCCTCTCTTGACCCCGACTGATGCCGCCATGGTGGCTGAAGCTTTTTATCTTACCTACCGGAGCCGTTTGCCCGACCTGCTTTTAGGCACCAAGCACGGTCAAAAGCTGGCAGCCCTCGGTTTCCAAGACGACCTATCCTTCTGCGCCCGGGAGGATGAGTTTGTCCTGGTGCCGATTTGGGCTGGCGACCGACTAAGGGCGGCGACACCGGCAGTCTAGCCTTCATAGCGCCTGACGGTCCGCGACTGGTCGATGAAACGCTCCAGGGCCAGTTCTACGAGGCGATTAAGCAAAAAGCTGTAGGGGAGCCCGCTGGCCTCCCAGAGTTTGGGGTACATGCTAATGGCAGTAAAGCCGGGAATGGTATTGATCTCATTCACCAGAATGCGCCCGCGCTTTGAATTTGACTCCTGGCCTTCTCCCCTATACCCTTCGATGAAGAAATCGACCCGAGCCATGCCGGCCCCGTCGATGGCCCGGAAGGCCAAAAGTGCTAGATTTTGCATTTCCGCCAACGTATCCGGGTCCAAAGGAGCAGGGATGATCAGCCGCGAAGCTTCATCTACATATTTGGCCTGGTAATCGTAGAATTCTCGGCTGGGGATGATTTGGCCCGCCACCGAAGCGGCAGGATAATCATTTCCGAGGACGCTGATTTCGAATTCGCCCCCGTCTATGGCTTCCTCCACCAGCAGCTTGCGATCGTAGCGGCAGGCCAAATCTAAAGCTTGGGCCAAGTCTTCGGCTCGCTTAACCTTGGTAATGCCTACGCTCGACCCAGCGTTGGCCGGTTTCACGAAGCAAGGAAAACCGATTTCTGATTCCACCTGCTCCAGGACCGACTTAGGCCGCTTCTCCCATTCCGCCCGCAAGAAAGCCAAATACTTGGCCATGGGAATTCCCGCCTGGGCAAAAGTTTGCCGCATCAGGACTTTATCCATTCCCAAGGCGCTCGCCGCTACCCCACACCCCACATAAGGGATGTGAGCCATCTCCAACCATCCCTGTACGGTCCCGTCCTCGCCCATGGTACCATGCAAAACCGGGAAGACCACATCTACTCCCCGCAAGAACTCCGGCACCCAGTCGGGAAGGCGCCTTTTGGGTAAAGCTGCCAAGAGCTCCTCCAAGGGTCGATAATCATAGGGTCGCCAGTACAGGCTCTCGGCTGGGTCGCCGGGCTTGAGCTGCCCAGGAGGGATCCCAGGCGGCCGGCTGGGTTGAGGGTTTAGGGCCACCTCAGCCTGGCGCCATTCCCCTTCTAGGGAGATTTCTACCGCCACCACCTCATATCGGTCCGGGTCTAAGGCTTCCATTATCGATCGAGCTGACACCTTGGAGACCTCATGTTCTCCCGATTCCCCGCCCATCAGGATTGCTATCTTAACTTTCCTTGCCATTTTTGCTGGACCCCCTGCCAAGCCATAGACTATACTCATAAACTATACTCAGTTGACTAGACTTCAACAACATCCTTTCATAGTTCGGCTCCGGCTAATTATTACCTTCTTGCCCCGGCAGGTAAAAAGCGACAAAAAACGAAGATATATCTAGTCCGAGCATTATAAATTAGGGAACTAATTGAGGCCTAGATACGTCTACGATAACGAGGGGACTGCGAGGTGCCCTATGGAAGTCACCGATATGGTAAAACGGTCCCGTGCCGGCGACCATAAGGCCTTTCGGCTACTTTTTGAGACCTATTATCCTGAGGCTTACCGGACCGCTTACTTGATTGTGCGGGATTCACAACTGGCCGAAGACGTGGTGCAGGAAGCTTTTATCAAAGTCTTTCGGCGTTTAGAGACTCTAAAAGAGCCAGCTAAGTTTTCCGGCTGGTTACATAGCATCGTAAGTTACTGTGCCGTAGATATGCTAAATGCCCGCCAGAATTGCGTACTCATGGCTGACGATAGCGCCGCGACTAGTGACGGTGTTTTAACGGCTGGTATACCTTCACCCGAGACAGAAACCGAAAGGGCTGAGCTGCGTTGCCTGATCGCCAAGGCCCTGGCTGGGTTGGAACCAATTCACAGGCAGGTAATAGTGCTTAGGTTCTTTCGGGAAATGAATGAGCAAGAGATAGCTCAAGCAATTGGGTGCCCTGTGGGAACCGTTAAGTCGCGGCTGCACCGGGCGCTCAAGGCAATTGAACGTAAGCTGTACGCTTTGAGGCCCAGCACAGTTAGAGGTGAGGGTTATGAAGCCAACCATCATGGAGGAGCTGGTACAAGAAGCGCTGGCCAAGGAAGCCCATGATACAGTCGTTCCCGACGTTGATCAGGCATGGGCACGGCTGGCGGTAAGGCTCTCGCAGGAAGAGCGGCGAAGATATCGCTGGCCCCAGATGGGCATTTTGGTAGCTGGCCTAGCTGCCGGGCTGTTGTGCTCGCTTTTGCCCCCGGTCCAATATGCTCAACAATACCTGCTAGGGGGGATTTCAGCATTTTATCAGCCGCTCAAGGCCGAGAGCACCGCCAACCCCATCATAACCCCACCTTATGCCAAAACCGAACCAGGTAGCGATTCTAGCTTGGCCTCGCGCAATGGAGCCCAGACTCCGTCAGCTGGGCAGCCCCAGGCACAGTTGCCGGAAGAGCCCCCCAGCCAGGCGCCAGCCGCACCCTCCGGAGACACCAGCCAAGCAGCTGGCCCAAGCGGCGAGCAAGTCATAACCTTGGCCGATTTAAAATCTATCGTACCTTACCCAATTCCGCTTCCCAGCTACTTGCCTTCAGACATGAAGCTAGAGCGGATTACCTATCGCAAGGTAGATCCATCCTTGGCAGTTTTGACCCTGTATTACCGCGGCGCCGAGCACAGCCTCACCATCAAACAGAGCGTTCCTGGGGATGATGCGGCTGCTGCCAAGGTAAAGAGGACCAGGATCGGCAATAGCGATGCCACAGTGTTGGCCCAAAAGGGTGGAGTTACCATCATGTGGTTAAAGAACAGCCTCAAGATCGAACTCCACACCAATCTGGGTGAAAAGGAAGCTTTACAGATAGCCCAGTCGGTAGCCCCCGCTAGCTAAGTATAGAAGTCCCAAGCTAGCTAGGGCTGGGCTGAGGAACAAGGAGGCTATCGGCTTTAAGGAAGGCCAAGGTGCCGACCAAGATGGCGGCCGTCAAAGTGGCGGCCGCAAAGAATAAAGTTGATCTGCCAATGGCCGGCATTAAGCCAAAGACCGGCGGGCCAAGGGCCACCCCGCCAAAGCGCATGGATCCATACAGGCAAGTAATGATCCCTCGCTCTTCCTTGTTGGCTGCCCCGGTGATCAAAGTATTCACCGCGGTCAGCACCCCACCGGTACCGATACCCTGGATAATGACTGCCAAGAAGGATGAGTATATATTGGTAACCAGCCCAAACAACACCAGCCCCAGGGCTACCAGAGTCAAGCCGGCCAAAGTAACCAACTTGATGGTCCTTGGCTCTTGACCCTGGAGGTAAGCGCCCGAAAAATAGGACGTCAGTGCCATGGCGCCCACCGGCAAAGCTATCAGCAACCCCGCCCACAATCCCCGGATTCCATGGCTGGCCTCGATGCCATCGGAAAGCAGGCTGAGCACCCCAAACAGGTTGAAGAGCACTAAAGAGCCCGCCAAGAAGGTCGTCCCCAGCGAAGCTCCCTTAGCGCGAAAGATATGTTTCAACGTCTTTAGGTACTCCTCCCCGGTCAGGTTGTCGGCCTTGGGCTTGGCTGGTTCCTTGACCACCAAGGCCACCAGTCCGGCAATGGGCAAGGCCAAGATTCCATAAGCAAAAAAGGGGGCGATCCAGGAAATCAGTCCAAAGGCAGCCCCGGCTATGGGACTGACCACCTTGCCCAGGCCATTGGAAGCTTCCAGGAGGCCCAAGGCCCAGGAGCGCTCTGCCGATTGGAAGACGTCGCCAGTCAGGGCCATGGCTAGCTGATAGGTGCCTCCAGCCCCAATTCCTTGCACCACCCTTCCTGCCAGTATCACCGGGTAAGGCCGGGCCAGGATTAGGGCCGCGACTCCAGCAATCAAACCGCCCAAACCGTAAATGCAAAGGGCCGGCACCATGACTACCTTTCGGCTCAGCCGATCCGACAGGTACCCGGCCAAGGGAATGATTAGAGCCGCCGGCAGGGAAAAAGCGGTAATGAGCAGACCTACTTGGGACAAGGTTAGGTTTAAAGCTCCCCGGATAACCGGGAGCAGGGGAATGAGCATGGAATTGCCTAGCACCATGATGAAGGGAACCGCGCAAAGGATGGCAAAAGGGATCTTCATTTCCCGCCGCATCAGTCCTACCTCCGTTTGCAAATGCCGGCATTATTATGCCCGAATGCGGTTTAGGGTTTTAAGGAAATAGCATCCAGCATAGGCTATCATGGGTAAACAAAAAGGCTGGTGATAGGTAACATGTTTTTTACTGTTGATCGCTACGTATTGGGGATGGCCTTAACCCGCATCCTTTCCGCTACTATCGAATTTACTGCTGCCCTCATCATGCTCAAGCTCAACCGTGTCGATCGGGCTCTGGAGGTGAATGCCATCCTGGCCGGGGTAGGGCCCACCATATTGATAATTGTCACCGCCATAGGGTTGGCCGGATTGGCCGGCCGGGCTCCCCTGGACAAAATGCTTCTCATCATAATCGGCATTGGTCTAGTGCTCTACGGTGTCCGCAGCCTTTGATCTGCCATTTCCTCTCCTCAGACTTTCAGAGGCTTGCCGTTTTCAATTTCTTCTTTTTTCCATATGCAGGGAACTATTTCCTTGGTTAACCTGTCATTAAAATTGGTAGCTTGTGCATCCTACATCTATGGAGATGAGAACATGGATTTAGCACACTTTTTGGCCTGGGCCACAGTGTGCCTTTATGGCGTAGTTCTTTTCTTGTTCCTGCGCTATTTTACCTGGAGGCACTTTGCCAACAAGCATTACTGGAAGGTGCGGCCTAAGCTTTCCCGCTCTCTGGTTGAGCGGCTGGCCCAAGCCAAAGGTCAATCGCTGCCCTTCATTTCCATTATGGTTCCCGCCCGCGATGAGGCTCGGGTCATCGGCAATACCATCGAGCACCTGGCCCAGCTGGACTACCCGGCGGATCGGTATGAGATCCTGGTAATTACCGATGAAAAGGAACTGTTGGCCAGCGAGGAAGTGCGGAAACGACAGCGCCAGTTGGGTGAACCAGAAGAGCCTACCACCCAAGAAGTGGTGGAGGCCAAGATCAAGCTTATCAAAGAGCGGGGTACGCCCGCCCCGCCCATTCGTCACTATATAGTCCCAGACGGCTTCCGCGGGCCTTATGGAGGGCCAACCCTGCCCCGCAGCATCCCTTCCACCAAGGGCCGGGCCCTTAACTACGGCATGAGCTTTCTAAACCCCGGTACCCAGATATGCGGGTTCTACGACGCCGAAAGCCGGCCAGCTCGAGAAGTGCTCCTCTATGTGGTCTACCGCTGGCTCAAGACCGACGGAAAAGTCAAGATCTGGCAGGGGCCAGTATTCCAGATTCGCAATTTTTACCAGCTGGGACCTATTAACAAGGTGGCTGCCCTCTTCCAGGCCCTCTCCCACGAGTGGTACTTGCCGGTGCTGATGCAGAAGCTCCCCTTTGTAGGCGGCACCAACTTGTTCGTGGACTGCGACTTATTGAAGCGAGTCGGCGGCTATGACCACGAGGCCTTGACCGAGGACCTGGAGCTGGGGGTGCGTTCTTATCTGGCTGGGGATGCCTGGCCCGAGTATTTGCCCTGCGCCTCCAGCGAGCAAACTCCGCCCACCTACCTGGGATTCTTCCACCAGCGGTTGCGCTGGGGAAGCGGCCACCTACAGGTGGAAGAAAAGTTTCAGCGCGCCGATGAGTACCCCTGGTCCAAGCGCCGGCCGCTTCTGCGGGCTCTCTTTTGGCAGGGTCAAGGCCAGTGGCTGATCTACCAGTTTTTTGTCTTGCTGCCGCTGTTGTTCTTGCCGTTTATCTCGGCCGGCTACTATGATCCGTATCTAATACCTTTCCCCATCCGGTTGCTGATGCGGATCAACATTGTCCTTTATTATGGCTTTGCTTTTTGGTTGTACTTTCGCTACCGCCGCTTCATTGACTTCCGGGTTGCGCCCCGCCAGGCGTGGAAGCGGGCCTTGGCGGTATCCCAGCTGATCTTTTTACCGCTGGGAGGATTCTTCTTTACGCTGCCCTTCACCGCTGCTTGGGTGCTCAGAAAGCTGCACCAAGAGCCCAAGGCCTGGGTCAAGACTCCCAGGACCCAGGAGGTGCCGCGCTGGTCGTAGGCCAGTGCGCCACCTCCCCGGCACTCAATCGGAGGCCGCAGGCGCCCGAATTCACCTACCTCATGTGGTATAGCCCTCAGTGAGTTCGGTTGACCCGCGGTTGAGTGCTGGGCGGAGCATCCCCCATGGGGCAAGCCGATTTCGATTTGGCCCCTGCCCACCTAGGGTTACGAGGTTCGCAAGGGCAGGGGCCAGGGCTGGTGGCTCGAGCTAAATGGTTTTTTCCGAGGAGGAGATTGAGTTTGCAGAAACTACTGGGAGGCATGAAAATTCTTGATCTTACCCGGCTGCTGCCAGGCGGCTTCTGTACTCAGCTGCTCGCCGACCTGGGAGCGGAAGTGCTCAAGGTGGAGGAACCTGGCCAAGGCGATTATATGCGCTTCATGGGCCCTCCCGTAGGGGAATACGCTGCTGGGTTTTTGAGTTTAAACCGCAACAAGAAGAGCCTAGCCCTTAACCTTAAAGCGCCGGCTGGCCGAGAGATATTCCTGGAATTGGCCCGGCGCTTTAATGTGGTCATCGAAGGTTTTCGGCCCGGGGTTATGGAACAGCTGGGTTTGGGCTTTGATACGCTGGTGGCAGTCAATCCCGGCCTAGTAATGTGTTCCCTTTCCGGCTACGGCCAAGACGGCCCCTACGCCCACCGGTCCGGCCACGACATTAACTACTGCGGGTTAGCCGGAGCCCTGGAGGTTGACTGTTGGAATCAGGGTCACCGTGACCAAAGAGACCCGGCTGAACCAGCCCGGCCTCCAAGGGTACCCCCGGTACAGGTGGCCGATATTGGCGGCGGAGCTTTAATGGCAGCCATCGGCATCCTAGCCGCTTACCACCACGCGCGCACTACCGGACAAGGTGCCCACGTGGACATCTCCATGTTCGATGGGGTGGTTTCCTGGCTCTCCCTTTATCTCGGCGACCTTTTAAACGGACTCCCGGTTCAGAGTAGCACTGCCTGGCTTTTAGCTTCGGGAGCGCTGTGCTACAACCTCTATCGCACCCGGGATGGCGGTTACCTTTCTTTGGGAGCCCTAGAACCTAAGTTTTGGCAAAACTTTTGCCAAAGGATCGGCCGGCCCGACCTGATCCCCCACCAGTTTTCCCGCCACCCCCAGCACTTAGCTGACCTGGCTTCGGTTCTGGCCCAGCGATCGCGGGATGAATGGATGAGCTTCTTTGCGGGGGTCGACTGCTGCTTGGAGCCGGTCTTGACTTTGGAGGAGGCAGCCAATCACCCCCAGGTACAGCACCGGCAAATGATCATATCCCTGCCCCTTCCAGAAAACCCTGCTGACACTGGCGCTGGACCCTCCTGCTTCCATGGCGTGGCCAACCCTATCAGAGTAAAGTTAGCCTCAACTGGTACCAGCATCAACCACCACCAACCCGATCACCCACCCCCCCGGCTAGGCCAGCATACCCGGGTAGTGCTAATGGAACTAGGCTACCAAGAAGAGGAGATCTTAAGGCTAGCCAGGGCAGGGGTCATCATTTTAGGCGCCTAACTTAAGCCTGGACCTTTAACTAATTTTTAATAAACATTCTGCCTAAAATCCCCATTTTTGCTAGTGCTAGTAGTATAATTCATTTAGTGGAACCTCTTCTCGAGTCTACGTGAGAATAAGCCAATGGCGGACAGCGAAATGCTGGTGGGAAGCGAGGGCTT